>CAZYZC010000052.1:0-7330 GCA_964650985.1 uncultured Planctomycetia bacterium
TCATACGGCGCGTGTTCTTCCCATCCGAGAGTCCCGTCGCCGACCTTAATCGCAAAATTCGAATACCCCAGCTTATTCATTCTGGCCTCGGCCTCGGCCGCCAGGCCGGCAAACCTCTCTACGGAATAGACTTCCTTCGCTATCCGCGAAAGTATCGCCGTCTGATACCCGCTGCCTGTGCCTATCTCCAGAACCCGCTCGCCGCCTTTTAAGGCCAGGCACTCGGTCTGGAGCGCGGCCATATACGGCTGCGATATGGTTTGTCCGTGTCCTATAGGTATAGGGTGATCGGCATAGGCATCGCTCCTATGACCGGGCGGAACAAAATCGTGGCGAGGTACAAACTTAAAGGCGCCTATAACGAGCTCGTCCCGTATCCCCCTGGGAAGGAGCTGCTCTTCGACCATCCTTGATAACGCTTCCTGAGGATCCATAATTAAGAGCGGAACGCGTTAAGTATCAGGAGCCTTATAAACCTCAAGGTATCCACAAACGGATTTATCTTGGACTTCTCGTCTTTGTAAACGGTCTTGACCGGCGTCGAATCTATCTTAAATCCAGCCTTCGCCGTATTAAGTATGATCTCGGAGTCTATGTCGTAATTGGAGGACTTGAGCTTTATCGTTTTCAGAAGCTTGGCGCTTATCAATCTGAAGCCGCACTGGGTATCCGGAATGTCCCTGCCCGTCATCACGGAAAGAAGCCACGACATAAACCTGTTTGTAGCTATCCTGATTATAGGCATCCGGCTGGTATCCCGCATACGGTTGCCCAGCACCAGGTCGGCCCCGCTTTCGCGCGCTTTTTTTATCAGGTGCTCTATATCGTCGATATCGTGCTGATCGTCGCCATCCATCACTATGACGAAGTCGAAACTGCCTTCCCCGAGTATCCTGTCAAAGCCGGAGCGCAGCGCGGCGCCCTTCCCCATGTTGCCTTCGCTCTTTATAACTACAGCCCCTTCAGCGGCGGCCTTGGCTGCCGTAGCGTCCTGGGATCCGTCATCCACCACATATATCGTAAAGCCGCGCCCCTTAAGCGTCTTTACTATCGCCCCTATGGTACGCTCTTCGTTGTAAGAAGGTATCAGTATGCAATGTTCGGTCATCACCGGCTCCAAGCCCTTTTGAACATGTACCACTGCGTCGGATACATTTTAACATAACGCTCTATGACGGCGACATACTCCTTCATGGTCTCTTTTATATTTTCATCCTCTTCGGAGGCCGTAGACTTTTTAAGCGCAGGCCCAAAAATAAGCCTGAAGGTATCGGCCTTTTCCCTCACCATGAACGTCGGCACTATCTCCGCCTGAAGCCGCGCGCTGAAAACGGCGGGCCCTTTGGGTATAAGCGCGGGGTGTCCGAAAAAATCCATCATAAGGCCTTTATTGGAAAAGTCCCTGTCCCCCAATAGCGCCACAAGGCCGTTATTCCTAAGAGCCTTATAGCAGCTGCGAAGAGACATCCCTATCTCCACCGGTTTAACGTTACCGGTCATCCTCTGCCTGGTAAAGAAGTCGTTTATCCGCTTGTCCCCATGGGTCAGCACAACCGCCAATACCGGCTGGCGCAGGGACGACACGACCAGCGCTCCAAGCTCCCAGTTCCCTATGTGCGCCGACAAAAGAACGACGCCTTTTCTTTTCTCCAGCGCCCTGTCGAGATTATCTATGCCTTCGACTTTAACAAGGCGTTTTATGTATTCTTCGTCGATCTTTTGAAACCTGAAGAAGTCAACCAGATATTTCGCAAAATTCCTGAATACCTGGCGCGTCATCCGGTTTAGCTCGCCCAGGTCCCTTAAGCCGGTTATCCTCTTAAGATTGCTCCGCACGGATTCCCTGTCCCTGTAGGATAACAGGCACCAAAGGTCCGCTATCGCGCATGCTATCGCGTAAACGCCCTTTAGAGGCAGCGACATCGCCAGAAGGACCCCAAATCTGTACATTGCGTATAGCATTATCTTCTACACCATATCCAGGATCATCCGCGCGATATCCGTAGAGCTTGAAGGCTTTGAAAGCAAATGCGCTTTACGCCCCATATCCGCGAGCTTGTTCTTGTTATACAACAGTTCCCCCAGTATCACGGAAACATCCTCGGGCGACTCGGCTTTTACCGCCACCCCTTCGTTCAAAAGAAAACGCGTATTCATCGCTTCCTGCCCGGGCAGAGGGTGGACGATCAGCATCGGCAGGGCTTCCGCCAGAGCCTCGGCCGTAGTTATGCCTCCGGGTTTGGTTATTATAAGATCCGATATCTGCATAAGCTCGTCGATATTCCGGGCATACGGCAGCACGACCACTTTCTTTCTGAAGCGCCCTCTTCCCAGGCCCCTGTACAGCCTCTTGTTCGTGCCGCACACGATGATTATCTGTATATCGAGCGCCGATCTGTCCAGCGACCGTATCATATCCTTCATGGGCCCCAATCCTTGCGTGCCGCCCATCACAAGCACGCACGGCTTACCGGCATCTATACCGAGTGAGCCGCGTAGAGCTTCCCCATCACTATCCTGATGGCTGAACTTCGATTCTATAGGGATCCCGAAAGACATTATCCTGGAGGGTTCTATTCCGTTGTCGATAAGTTTCTTCCCCGTCTCTTCGGACGGCACTATATACCTATCGACGTTGTTATACACCCAATATGAATGCGGGGCATAATCCGTAAGCACACCTACGAGGGGGGCCCCCAGGCCGTAACTATTTTTATAATCGGCTACCATGCCGCAGGGGAAAGCCTGAGTACACACAACAGCGCTTGGAGCGAATTCCTCAAGGAGAGGCTTAAGCTTGCCCGTGTTAAACCTGTGGAACATATCGCGTAATTTTTGGGTGTTACGCAAGACCTTGGGATTATCATAAAGGTATTCCCATATCTCGGGCTTTCTCTTTACAACCCCCATATATGCCTGATTTATCACCTTTTCAAGGATCGGGTTCGTATAATTAAAAGAGTTCAGGTTGAGCGTCTCGACTGAATTATCGAGCGAATGCAAAGCTTTCTCTATGGCCGTTGCGGCCGAGTGGTGGCCGGAGTGTTCCGATATATATAAAAGGAGGATCTTCTTAGGCATTCTTTCCCTACCCTATCCGCGCCAATGTCTGTCCAACCTTTACCTCGTCGCCTTCCGCGGCCAGTATCTCTTTCAGTATGCCGGAAGCCGGGGACGGCATATTGAATGTGGCCTTATCCGTTACCAGCTCCACAAGGTCCTGGCCCTCATTGACGCTATCGCCCACAGACTTATGCCAATACGAAACGCTGGCCTTCTCTATGCCTTCGCCTAAATGCGGCAATTTTGCTTCCGTCATCATTATATCTCCTTAGACACTATGGATGGGCGTACCGCAAAATACGTGTACGGCTTCCTGCAGCGCCTCCGAGAGCGTCGGATGGCCGTGCACCGCGCGCGCCCAGTCTTTTATATTTATGTTCAATGTCCTGGCGAGGACCGCTTCCGCTATCAGATCGCATGCCCCTTCGCCGAATATCTCCACTCCCAATATGGCGCCCTTGGCGCCGCCTATGATCTTCACGAATCCTTCGCTCTTCCCCATTATAAGCGCCTTGCCTGAAGCCAGATACGGGAATTTCGCTATCCGCGCGTCCGGATATCCGGCCTTCGCATCTTCCTCGCTTAACCCCACGCTGGCTATCTCCGGGTCCGTCCAGATACAATTCGGGATATTCGAATAATCGACCTCCCTG
This sequence comes from uncultured Planctomycetia bacterium, assembly GCA_964650985.1. Lineage (GTDB taxonomy): Bacteria > Omnitrophota > Gorgyraeia > 2-01-FULL-45-10 > 2-01-FULL-45-10 > JAPLMF01. Next base: position 3,717 of record CAZYZC010000052.1, read on the forward strand.
TCCATTCCCAAAATATTATCACATGCCAGCATCGCGTCATAAGACGCCTTATGCGCAAGCATGGGGCCGGCCACGCAGTCACCTATCGCGTATATGCCCTCCCCGCCGGTCCGAAGATGACGGTCGACCTCTATACGGCCGTTATCTTCCTTCACCCCGCATTTCACTCCTTTTATACAATCGATGTCAGGCCTTCTTCCGACCGAGACGAGGATCTTCTCGGCCTCTACCATCCTGCCGCCGGAAACGAAGAGCTTCAGTACGCCGCCCCTCTCCACCGATTCGGCCCTGGACGAAACCAGCACATCTATGCCCCGCCGCCTGAATATCATCTCGAGCTTTTTGGAAACCTCGCGCGACTGCGAGGGCACGAGCCTTTCGGTAAATTCCACTATCGTTACTTTTGAACCGAGCGTATTGAATAAACCGGCAAATTCACACCCTATGACCCCACCGCCTATTATCGCGATCGTCCGGGGAATATCTTTTATGCTCAGGATGTCGTCGCTTGAAAGGATGTCTTTATGATCTATGTCGATGCCGGGAAGATCCAGAACGGATGAACCTGAGGCGATTATTGTATGCTTCGCGCTTATATCCTCCCGCCCCGGGACCGATATCGCCCCGGCGCCAGTAATCCTTGCTTCGCCTTTCACCAGGTCGATCTTACCCGCGGCGAGCAGAGTCTCCACCCCGGTCCTGAGACGAAGCACGGCGCCATCCTTCCGGGAGATCATCCTGCCGAAGTCCGCCTTCACCCCGGAGGTCTCCACTCCGTACAGAGACGCTTCTTTAACGGTCTTGAATATTCCGGCTGAATTAAGGAGCGATTTGGTGGGGATACAGCCGCGGTTTAAACATGTTCCTCCGGTGAGGCCTTTCTCGATGACGCAGACCTTAAGTTTATGGCGCGAGGCGTACAAGGCGGCAACATAGCCGCCGGGCCCGGAGCCTATCACCGCCAGGTCATATCGGCTCATAATAGTTTAATGGAGTCCTGTATCGCGTCCGCGGACCTCATAAAAGCGGCCTTCTCTTCTTTTGAAAGGTCGATCTCTACGACTCTTTCCATGCCTGTTTTACCCATGACGCAGGGTACTCCTATGCATATATTTTCGAGTCCGTACTCGCCCTCCAGGAGGGCCGAGGCGGTAAGAGTCTCTTTGGTATCGTTTAATATCGCGTTTATCATCTTCACGGTAGCCGCGCTCGGCGAATAGAACGCGCTTCCCGTTCCCAGGAGAGAGATTATCTCGGCTCCCCTGTCGCAGGTACGCTTCAATATTTTGTCCAGCCTGTCCTTGGGAATAAGGTTCGCCACAGGTTTGCCCCCTACTTTTGTCTTGGACAGCACGGGGACCATCGTGTCCCCATGGCTGCCGAGGACTACGGTCTCGACAGCCGACCTCTTGACCTTAAGCTCATCGGCTATCAGATTTGCCATCCGCGAACCGTCAAGAACTCCGGCCATCCCGAATACTTTATTGCGGGGTGATCCTATAGCCTTAAGCGCCAGGTAGGTCATAACATCGAGAGGGTTTGTCACCACAATGACTATGGCGGAGGGAGAATTCTTCCTGATATTCTCGGCCACGCTTTTAACGATACCTGCGTTCTTCGAGATGAGCTCTTCCCGTGTCATGCCCGGCTTCCTCGGTAATCCGGCCGTTATAACTACTATGTCGGAGCCTTTGGTATCGGCATAATCATCGGTGCCGACTATCCCGCGCTCATGCCCCACTACGGGGGACGCGTCCAATAGATCGAGAGCCTTACCCGCGGCGATATTTTTAAGTATATCCACCAGGACAACGTCGGCAATACCGCCTTCGATTATCCGCTGCGCCAGCGTCGCGCCCACCGCCCCGGCTCCTATGACTGATATTTTTTTATTCATACTTTATTACTAGTTACTAGTTACGAGTTACTTTTTTTATGATTGCATCCGCCATCTGGCTCGTTCCGACCGCGGTCTTGTCGTTTCTGTCTTTCTTCATATCGTACGTAACGTCTTTGCCTTCCGCCATCACGGAGGCTACCGCGCGCTCGAGCCTGTCGGCAGCGTCTTTTTCACCCATGGCCTTAAGCATCAAAACGCCCGACAGGATCTCCGCGACGGGATTCACCTTGTTCATGCCTTTGTACTTGGGCGCGCTGCCGTGTGTCGGTTCAAACACGGCTATCCCTTCGCCTATATTAGCTCCGGGCGCTACTCCCAGGCCTCCGACAAGCCCTGCCGCCAGGTCCGATATGATATCGCCGTACAGATTCGGCAGGACGAGAACGTCATAATCCTCCGGCTTCTGCACAAGCTGCATGCACATATTGTCGACTATCCTGTCCTCGAACTCTATCTTTTCCGTATAGGACTTGGCCACTTCACGGGCGACCTCGAGAAAGAGGCCGTCGGTATGCTTCATTATATTTGCCTTGTGGACCGCGGTGACTTTCCTGCGCTTGTTGGCAACGGCATAATCGAAAGCGAATTTGACTATTCGTCTGGACCCGTCGACCGATATCGGCTTTATGCTGATGGCGGAGCCGACGCGTATCTTCTTCTTCGAGAATTTTTCAAACAGGGTTATGAGCTCGGCCGTCTCTTTCGCGCCCTTTTCGAATTCTATCCCGGCGTAAAGGTCTTCGGTATTCTCCCTGACTATAACAAGATCTATATTCTCGTACCTGGAACGCGCGCCCTTATAGCTCTTACACGGCCTTAAACAGGCATATAGATCCAGCCTCTTCCTCAGCTCGACGTTGACGCTCCTGAATCCTGTCCCCACGGGCGTTGTGATCGGCCCCTTTATCGCAAAGCCGGTCTTCTTTATGGCCTCGAGCACGTGTTCGGGGAGCGGGGTCTTATGCTTTTCAATGGCGCATTCGCCGGCCTCCATGACCTCCCATTCTATCTCAAGGCCGAGTGAGTCTATACAGCGCCTCATGGCCTCTGTCAATTCCGGGCCGACCCCGTCGCCGGGTATCAATACCACTTTACGCTTAATCAAGTTTAAATCCCCCGTATTTTTTGAAATGTCCGACCACTCCGCCATCCTCCAGGAGTTTCTTCATCAGCGCCGGGATGGGTTTCGTATCGAGCACGAGCCCCTTGCCCACATCCCTCAATTTGCCTTTATTAATATCGAGCTCCAATTCATCGCCGTCATCCACAAAATCGGTGTCGCACTCGACCAGCGTAAGCCCTATATTGAAGGCGTTCCGGTAAAATATCCTGGCGTAAGATTTGGCCGCTACGGCGTAAAAGCCGGCCGACTTGAGCGCCTGCGGCGCCTGTTCGCGCGAGGAGCCGCACCCGAAATTCTCTCCGGCCACGAGTATGTCGCCTTTGGTCACCCTCGCGGCGAAGCCGGGGTCGATATCCTCGAAGATATGCTTCGCCAGCTCTTTCGGATCCTGAATCTTAAATTTATACCTGCCGGAAATGACATAGTCGGTATTAACATTGTCCTGTACCTTCAATCGTCTTGCGAAATGTTTCATGATAACCTCGCCTTAAATTCCCGCGGATCGGTAATTCGCCCCGTAAGCGCCGATGCGGCCACTGTGGCTGGGCTGGCCAGATATATGAACGAATTGGGATTGCCCATCCGCCCTTT
>CAZYZC010000053.1:0-7320 GCA_964650985.1 uncultured Planctomycetia bacterium
CGTTACAGTTGTATCGCCCCATGAAGTAGTAAGCACACCGTAGTATGAGTTTTCGATTATATTATTATCAACTATAATGCCTGACGCACATGCGCGGATAGCCACACCCTGTCCATCAAAGTGATTGTTAGAAATCACTACATTGGATGAGATGCTGGGATAGTTGCCATTAAATACATAAAGCCCGCCATCACCGGAATATCCTTCAAAAGTGTTATTTATTACTCTGATCTCGTTGGTGCATTGGGTAATATATATTCCCGCGCAAAACCCCCAGTCATTCTCTACTGTAAATCCGTTAATTTCCGTTAACTTTGTAGCACCGATAACTACTATAGGTGAATATTCAGGCGACCAGAAAACATTTGGACCGTTCCATGTCGGTGTAAATACGATCTTCGTCTCGTTGTTTCTTATGTCTCTTTCACCTAAATCATTATAACCGCCGTAAAGAGTGATGTCCCCCTCTTCAACTCTTACCGACTCATAGTAAGTGCCTCCGCTTACAATCACTCTATCCCCAGCTTGCGATATATCCACAGCTTCCTGGATAGTGGAAGTCCCCACATTCGCAAATCCAGCATATACATGCCTGATGCCATTAATTATTTCGCTCACAAGCTTCTTACCAGTTTCCGAAATAAGGTTTCCTTCTATATCGCACTGGTCCGTTCCAGTTCCGATAGGAACGTCGTATTGTGTAGAATCTATCAGTATTGAATTTGTGGTACTAACTGTTGATCTTACACTTCTTGCGCTCGTCTTTTTCTTCACCTCGGGCTGTACCTTGGTATTGCCCTGCTCCTCGACCTTATTTGCCATCTTATCTTTCACCTTGTCCACTAGACTCTCCCACCAGCTTTTAGACTGGTTATTCTGGTTTATCACGCTATAGGCCTGCTGCTTGGCGGCGTTTATATAGCCCGGCGAGAACACGCCTGCCTGATCGTTAGACAGCCTGTCGGAGTTGTCCCTCTCGCCCCAGGCATAGGCCGAGCCTATCGGCATTAGTAGCGCAAGGATCATGAGTGCAAATAGCGTCTTTTTCATTTTGGTACTCCTTCCACACCGGGGGTGGATAACGTTTTAAAAACCCTAGTTTAAGTAGGCATAAAAAAACCACACTTTCAGATGGCGTGCCCATTTACCACTCACAACAACTAGTGATAGCTATCGTTCGGGTACATGGCCCTGTACCGGAGGAGCGCACGAAGTGCGCGACGACTGGTACGGTGGCCTTCTCGTCCTCTACTATAAGTATATACTATTTATGGGGATTGGCAATAGGCGGAGAGCTAGCTTTTGTATAGTTAACCCTTCGGCGCGGCCTACCGTCAGCTATGGCCTTGCTCAGGGCTAGCTTTGGCGTTTATCGAGGAGAAAATTGGACCGTTCAAGCTCTTTGACTTTATGTTTAACACCTACGGCTATGTTGGTCAATTCAGCGTAACTTGAGATGGGTTTGTACTGGTTGGTAACTCCGGCAAGCGATATGCTCATAAAAGGAAATCGTACCGCCTGCCCTTTTCTATCTTTTTCGTATATGTAGCCCGCTTTTTGATCTTCATCAGAATAGAACTTCTTTACTTCAGTATCGAAGCCTACTATGATCTCGTCCGCTACCTCTTCGCACTTGTCCGGCGTGGTTATCAGGAAGAAATCATCCCCGCCTTCGTGGCCTATAAAATCTCCATGGTTGCCTTTTTGCTTAACGGCGTTCTCAAGGACACGGCTCGTGAATCTTATTATCTCGTCGCCTTTGGCGATCCCGTACCTGTCGTTGTAGGCCTTGAAGTTATCGAGATCAACGTGTATTGCTACGAATTTATCCCGGGACTTTATCCTGCGCTCTATCTCTTCGCGTATTACGTTATTGCCGGGAAGCTTGGTCAGGGGGTTGGCGTTCTCGGCCTTTTCCTTCATCTTCTTTAACGCTACAGTCATGTCGTTGAATGTTTCTCCGAGCTCCTGTATCTCGTCGTGCGTCGTAATGGCCACTTTCAGGTCCAGATTGCCGGAAGCTATCTCCTTCGTCGCTTTATTGAGCACTATTATAGGATGCACCACGGTCCGCAATAGTATGAAGCCCAGGAAGAGGTTACCCAGTATTACCGCGATCGCGGTCAGGCTTATCGGAAAGAGTATTTCTATCATGGCCTGCCTGACATTGCCTATGGAAAAGGAGAGTTTTGATATATATGTGCCCTGGCCTATGGATATGGGGATGAATATGTCTATCATTTTCGTGTTATCGTTCACGATGGAGTAGAACCAGGAGGTCTCGCCAGCGGATTTTGAAAGCCTTAAATAAGTCTCGATATCTTTTTTAGATTCCCCGAACTCTTCAACTATGGGGTCGTTGGTCGCCAGGACCTTTCCATTCATCGATATTACCGATATCTTCTCTACTATCCCTTCTTTGGAAAACGACTCTACGGCCGCTTCGAACATGCCGGACAGGGCGGCCTCGGCGTTTACGTCCTTTACCAACATCTCCATGGTCGTCTTGACTATTATGGTGCCGACCCTGGCCCTGTACTTATTGTAGGCGTTAAGCCTGTCCACTTCATTCCTGAGCTGTATCGAAGTGAAGACGTATATGAATAGAAGGGATAGCCCCGTTATCACGAGGGCTATTTTTATCTGAAGTTTGAATTTACGGAATATCATTTTTTATATGCGGCCTTTTGCTGTTATTGACAGTCGCGTCTTTACAGCATTATATTATAAAGCTCCGGCTTTTGCAATATTCATATGTGTGTGGTATACTTTTACGTAAAATCACAGAAGTCAACAGGGGGGGTAATTTCTATGAAGAAAATAATAGCGCTTATATTGGGAGGAGGCCAGGGAAAGAGGCTCTACCCTCTCACGATGTATCGCTGCAAACCTGCGGTGCCGATAGGCGGAAAATACCGGCTCATAGATATACCGGTGTCGAACTGTCTTAAGTCCGGCATAAAGAATATATACGTCCTCACCCAGTTCAACTCAGAATCCCTCAACAATCATGTAAACAACACCTACAGGTTCGACTTTTTTTCGCGGGCTTTCGTGCGCATACTCGCGGCGGAACAGACGCTGACGAATAATAACTGGTTCCAGGGCACGTCCGACGCCGTCAAGAAGAACCTCTTCCATTTTAACCTCGACGGTTCCGAGGAGATATTGATATTGGCCGGCGACCATCTTTACGATATGGATTACATGGACCTCGTGCATTTTCACCGAAAGAAAAAAGCCGACTTCACCGTATCGATGATACCGGTTCCGGAAAACGAGGTCAGAGACCTCGGTATATTGAAGGTCAATAAGGATTTCAGAATAACGGGCTTTAAGGAGAAACCGGACAGGCTTGCGGCCCTCAATGGGTATGATTTTAAGCTCGCCAAGGGGCCTTCCGGGCGTCTCCTGCCGCGCAAGACGTACCTCGCTTCGATGGGTGTCTATATATTCAACGTTAAGGCCCTGGTCAAGGCGCTTGAAGGCGACGCCGTGGATTTCGGACGGGAAGTCATACCGGCTTCCATAAACAAGCTGAAGGGCTACGGATACATATTTGACGATTATTGGCGGGATATAGGAACGATAAAGTCCTTTTACGACGCCAATATAGATCTGGCCTCCTATAAGCCCCATTTCTCCTTCTTTTACAAAGGCGCCGTGTTTACGCGGCCAAGGTTCCTCCCGCCCGCCCGCATGTTGAATTGCAAGCTCGGGCACTCGCTCGTTGCCGAGGGCTCGGTCATAAACGGCGCGGCGATAGAAGGCTCGATAGTGGGATTACGCAGTATTATAGGAAAGGGCTGTAAGATAAACCGTTCGATATTGATGGGCGCCGATTACTACGAGAAAGACGATGCCAAGGATCCCGTAAGGATAGGGATCGGTGAAGGCACGGTTATCGACAGGGCGATAATAGATAAGAACGCCCGCATAGGAAAGAACGTGACGATACAGAATAAGAAGAACCTGAAGAACCACGACGGAGATAATTACTTTATAAGGGACGGCATAGTGATAGTTACTAAGGGCGCCGTCATACCGGATGGGACTAAGATTTAGGTCTGGGCGCCCGACCATCCTGCTTCACTGAAGTAGGATAGATACTACCGCAGCTTCCCTGTCTTGACCCCCGCTTCGCGAGCTCATCCTCTATAGCTTTTATAGCGCCGGTCTTATTGAGTGCCCATAAAGGGGCCACATGGCTCTCCTTATCCCCTTCGCCGGTCAGTCTCTGGATGACTATATCGGGTGAGAGATTTTCAAGGAATAAGCATACCATATCGACATACTCATTTTGGTCCAACAGTTTTAATCCGCCGGCCGGATACAGTTTTTCCAGCCGGCTTTCTTTTAAAACGTGAAGAAGGTGTATTTTAACCCCGTCTATCCCAAGGCCTGACAGGGTTTTGGCAGTTTTGACAGCGTCGTCAAGCGATTCCCCCGGAAGGCCGAGCATTACATGCGCGCATACCTTTATACCGCGCTCCCTGGAAAGCCCGGCCGCACGGGTGAAATCTTCGAAGGTGTGGCCTCTTTTCAGGAGCGCCAGGGTATCGTTTCTTATCGACTGCAGGCCGTACTCTATCCATACCTCATAGCGGTCCCCGTATGAGGATATGAGGCGGATCTTCTCTTCGTCAACGCAGTCGGGCCGCGTCCCGATCGATATGCCTACTATACCTTCGAAAGGCAGAACATTGTCGTAAATCGACTTTAATTTCCCCGCGGGGGCATGGGTGTTGGTGAATGCCTGGAAGTAGGCGATAAATTTTTCGGCGCCGAATCTGCTCTTCAGGTAGTCTATCCTCGAGGAGAGCTGAGCGGCCACGCTCTTTACGGGGTCCGTGTATGATGAGCGCGAACCGCTGTCGTTACAATAGACGCACCCGCCGCGGCCTTTCGTCCCGTCCCTGTTCGGGCAGGAGAAACCGGCGTCGAGGCCGATCCTGTAGACCTTGGAGCCGTGGGTTTTCCGCAAGTAGGAGTTGTAGTCGTTATATGGCTTCATATGGATCGGGCGGCCGGCGGTTGATCTTTAGTTCTCTTCATCTTCTCGATCCACACCATCAGTATCGATATGGCTGCGGGGGTCACGCCCGATATGCGCGATGCCTGGCCGAGGTTAGAGGGCTTCATCCGCGAAAGCTTCTCCCTTATCTCGGTCGATAAGCTATCGATGACCTGATAGTCCATATGGCCGGGGACCTTTATCCGCTCGATCTTCCGCATACGGCCTATCTCCTTCAGCTGCCTGTCTATGAACCCCTCATACTTTATGTGCGTCTCCACCACCCTGGCGTCTTCCTCCGGAAGTTTTTCGTCTTCCGGAGAGAGGATGTCGCTGTACGACACCCCCGGCCGGCGTAATATCTTTTCCAGCCTCCTGTCTTTAAGCCTGGCCACTTCGTCCTTTATTCTCGAGGCTCTCTTCATGACCCCTTCATACCTTTCACCCGTTACGAGGCCTGCCTTAAAGCCTATGGGCGTAAGCCTTAAGTCGGCGTTATCTTCTCTTAAGAGCAGTCTGTATTCCACTCTGGAGGTGAACATCCGGTAAGGTTCCGACGTGCCTTTCGTGACGAGATCGTCCACGAGGACGCCTATGTACCCTTCGGACCTGTCCAGTACGAGCGGCTCCAATCCCTTTATCTTAAGGGCGGCGTTTGCGCCGGCCATGAGCCCGAGCGCCGCGGCCTCCTCATAGCCGGTCGTGCCGTTTATCTGTCCGGCCAGGTAGAGCCCTTCCGCTTTTTTTGTCTCGAGCGTCGGGTATAGCTCGGTAGGATCTACGAAATCATACTCTATTCCGTATCCGGGCCTTGTTATAACCGCCTTCTCCAGGCCCTCTATGGAATGGATCATCTCTTCCTGCACGTCGGCCGGCAGGCTGGTCGATATACCGTTCGGGTAATACTCGGTCGTATTCAAGCCCTCCGGCTCCAGGAATACGTGATGCCTGCCGCGGGCCGGGAAACGGTATATCTTATCCTCGATCGACGGGCAGTACCGCGCTCCCGTACCCTTTATCACGCCGGTGAATAGCGGCGAGCGGCCCAGGTTAGCCCGTATGATATCGTGCGTGCGTATATTCGTGTAGGTGATGTGGCATGGCAGCTGTTCACGGCGGATTTTTTTATTCTCGAACGAGAAGGGCATTATGGGTTCGTCCCCGTTCTGCATGGCGAGTCTTTCGAAGTTTATCGTTTTGCCGTCGATGCGGGGGCAGGTGCCCGTCTTCAGCCTCCCCATCTTAAGCCCGAGGCTTTTCAGGGAAAAGGATAGATCTTTGGAAGGCCCCTCCCCCGCTCTTCCGCCTTTCCGGCTTTCAAGGCCGATATGCATGAGTCCGTTTAAAAAGGTGCCGGCGGCTACGACTACGGCCTTTGCCCCGATATTTTCGTTTAAGGATGTCACTACGCCGCTCACGGCGCCGCCCTTAAAAACTATCGACTCGACCATAGCCTCTTTAACGTCGAGGCCGGACTGGCCGTCGATCACGGAGCGGATGTACGAGAGGTATATCCGGCGGTCGACCTGAGCTCTGGACGAGCGTACGGCCGGGCCTTTCCTCGTGTTCAACAGGCGGAACTGTATGAGGCTTGCGTCGGTGGCTTTGGCCATCCACCCTCCCAGCGCGTCCACCTCTTTCACGAGCTGGCCCTTGGCAAGTCCGCCGATCGCCGGATTGCAGGACAGGTGCCCTATCGTATCCACGCTCATCGTAACGAGAAGCGTCCTGACGCCGAGCCTCGCGGCGGCAAGCGCCGCCTCGCATCCCGCGTGCCCCCCGCCGATCACTATCACATCGTAGCAAGTTGACATGACACTATTGTAGCATGTCGTCGCACCTTTGCTCAATAGGCATGGATTTCCAAGGGGGAAACGTAGTTTCCCCCTTTTGGCGTTCGTCCCGCCAGATTTGCTTTGCAAATCTAATAGGCGGGACTCACTGTAACCCCCTTCCGTATAGGTATAGACTAGGGAAAGAGACACGTGTTTCTTTACTAAGGGAAGGGAAAACTTTTTCCCTTCCCTTAGCTATCCTAACCCTTTTACATATGTGTCACCTTCGGTGACCTTAATGGAGCGTAGCAGGAAATTTTTTTACTCCTTGAAAAGCATTGGGCGTTGCTTCTGCGGTCCCACCTGGAGCGACTGTTGCAAAATCTTGATACCTCTTGGCGATACAGAACGGACGCTGAAACTGCTCTATAGAGACCCATAGCCCGTAGGTGGGGTTTAAACCCCACCTACCACAAGTATTGTATGCAGGTTCAGCGGCCATCAAGATTTTGCCACAGTAAATTTGCATGC
>CAZYZC010000054.1:0-7285 GCA_964650985.1 uncultured Planctomycetia bacterium
AATTTCGTAATAAGGCGTGCTCATTTATCAATATGGGTAAAGCATATCTTATAACTGAACACGGACATCCTGCCGGTGTGTTTTTGCCGTATGAAGACGCGCTTGAACTCGTTGATATTATTGATGAGTTTAATGATAGTAAGGCGCTCAAAACGATAGCGGAAGGCAGGCGCGCTATTCGTAAAGGCACGCGTGGTATACCGCTTTCGAATTCTCTAAAAAAAAGAGGGATGCGTGTATAAGGTTAAGTTCCCGAATGCATCTATTGAAAAGAAGTTTTTTAGGGACCTCAAAGACATAGAACCTAAGCATCTTCAAGGCAAGATAATCGATGATGCGTTATCCCTTGCCAATAACCCTCGTCCAAAAGGCGAGCCTAAAATTAAACCGCCTTTAGAAATCTATAATTTTGTAGCACAATATAGACTATCAATAGACAATTACCGCGTTCTTTACGATGTTGATGACGGTACAAAAACAGTGTGGATTTTAGGTATCAGGAAAAGAAACGAAAGAACTTACAGATAATTCTCCTTTGCGTGGAAAAAGATATGAATAACAAGCCGAAGATAAACTACGACCCAAAATCAGATGTGCTTTACATAGTTGCCAGGAAAGGCAAAGAAGAGGAGTTTGTGGAAATTGCACCTGGTCTTAATGCAGAACTTGACGAAAACGGCAGAGTTATAGGTATAGAAATTCTCAATGCTTCCAGCGTTCTGAAGTCCATAGCCAAGCCTTTATACAAGCATATGCAGCTTGCGTAAACTATCAAAGTAATCTCTTCATTTACACTCTCCCTAAAATCTGATATCTATCTGTATCTATCGGACTTACAGTGCAATTTAGATATCTTCTTAAGCACAAAAACAGCACAAGATAAAAACTTGACTTTTGGCCAATCGTTAAGTATACTTAACGATTGTTAAGGAGACTTAAGATAGCCATGACCGTAGAAAAGAGATTAGACGATATTCTGAACACCAAATCAAAGGTTAAAATAATACGCCTTTTTATCTCTAAAGGGAGTGAATTTATGGCATCCGGTAGCGATGTTGCGAAATCAGTCGGCCTTACTCCTCCAGCTATCCATGCCTCCTTAAAAGAGCTATATGACCAGAATGTATTGCGTCGGGACATAGTCGGTAAACAACATATCTATAGGTTAAATACATCAGGCCGTATTGTTAAGGAAATCTTAAAACCGGCATTTCAAAAAGAGCGTTCAATAAAGGAAGATATAAGCAGCTTTTTAGTCAAGAAGATAAACGATTGCAGAGTTGCCGGAAATATAAAGTCTTTAATACTTTACGGCAGTCTTGCGCGAGGCGAAACACATAATACCAGCGATTGCGATATTGCTATTATCGTCAAGGATTCGCAATCTAAGAAGATGGTAGAAGACATATTTGTAGAAAAGATTTCGTCCGAATTTTCAGAATATTTCGGGTTATCGCTTGACGCCTATATAAAGACGTCCGATGAATTCATAAACCGTATGAAAAGAAATCTTTCGCCTGTGTCCAGTCTTATGAAATCATACACAGTGGTTTATGGCAAAGACCCGATAGATTATAGATAACATGGCGCCGAAAAATATAAAAATAAAGCACGAGGAAAAGTCTGGCGCGAAGGATTTTCTTAAGAAGGCCGAAGATAATTATATCCAGATGCTTGCGGCCTTGAATGCGGGAAACTTCAACGCTGCAGGAACGCTCGCTCTCCAATGCTCAATCTCATCTGCGGATGCCATATGTGTGCATGAAAAAGGCGTTCGCTCTGTATCCGATGACCATTTAGACGTATGTGACCTGGTAAGTCCCTTACCAGTGCCGGATGCCAAGGAAAAAGCGAATATTCTGAGGCGGGTTATTAGAAAGAAAAACCTTATCCAATATGAGCGGAGAAATATTATCCAATCAGAGGCTGAAGAGATAGTAAAGGCCGCTACCCGATTTTATCAATGGGTTGAAGCAAATATTCAAATATAGCAATAAACAGCGGAGATGGGAGGGCGGGATGAATCCTAAAATCAAGAAAATCATAGCGAGAAAGGGGATCGTATTAAGTCTAATGGCTTTGTTTCTCTTGGTAGCGGGGCACCTTTATGCTTACTCTTTTGATATTGAAGATATGGACAAAGGCGTAAAGTATTTACAGGAAGGCAAACTCAATGAGGCTATACATCAGTTTACTAAAATAATACAACAAGACCCAGCCTTTATACCAGCTTATGGTTATCGTGCGGATGCTCTAAGACTAAAAGGCGACTCAAACGGAGCGCTTTCTGATTATGATGCAATCATTGCTATTACTCCTAAAGACGCCTTAACCTATAACAATCGGGGAAGCCTTTATAAGCAAATGGGTGAGCTTGAAAAAGCCATTACTGATTATAATAGAGCTATAGAGATAAACCCAGAATATTTGCTAGCCTATTATAATCGAGGCACTGTTTATTTACTTCAAAAGGAATATGGTAAAGCCATCTCAGATTTTAATAAAGCTCTGGAACTTGATTCAAAGTTTTCCTTCGCCTATCTTAATAGGGGTGTCGCTTATTATGAGCAAGATAAGTTTAAGCAAGCCATTTCTAATTTAAATAAGAGTATAGAGCTTAATACCGAGGGGCGAGGAGAACGTTCTAATTACAAAGCCTTTACTTATCGGGGTCTTATTTATTACAAAGAAAAAAATCTTGACCAAGCCATTTCTGATTACACCAAAGCCACAGAATTAAACCCGAATGGTGTCGAAGCCTACAATAATCGAGCGGAAGCTTATTATGACAAAGGAGAATATCAAAAAAGTTGGGATGACATTCATTCGTTAGAAGCGTTAGGCGTTCACGGTGATGCTGAGTTTATGGATAAATTAAGAAAAGCGTCTAAAAAAGAAAAATAGCCTCATTGCCGCTCTCAAAGTAAAGGAATAGTTTAAGTAATCTGCTTTATTATTTGGGTGATAAAAACTTTATCCTTAACACCCTTCGTGAAATCTGATATAATTATAAAACAGCACAAATACAGCACAAGTGCTTAAGACTGAAGAAGCGGGCACAGTAGCTGTGGTGCTTGCTCCCCTCGTATAGATGAGGGTTGATTTTATCCCGAGCCTAAACGCTCGAAAATTCCGAAAATTCAAGAGAATTTTCTTGGAATTTTCTTCGCAGGCTCGGGTCGAAAATTTTCAGAGAAAATTTTCAGGCTGGCGTAGCTTCCGCCTTCGCATTCAACGAGGAAAGTGACAGAATGCTTCGGCGGACTCCGACAACGCTTAATAGATATCGTCGCAGTTGTTCTGCTTCGCCATCCAATTCGTAGATTGAGGTATGGCTTCGCAGGAACTGCGATACGCATTGAGGTTTCAGAAGTCGATAGACAGTTTGCTGGCGTAGCTCAGTTGGTAGAGCAGCGGTTTCGTAACAACAAGTAGGCTGTTTTCATAACCCCCTCAATATCAATAACTTGGGTATATTCACCGACGGTAAATAATAATTCCAATCTATCTGTATCTATCGGACTTACGGTGCAATTTAGCTGTCTTCTCAGCACAAATACAGCACAAAATAAGATAGGGGTTGTAAATCTCGCAAGGATATGGTATCTTCTAAATGAGGTGAAAAACATGAGAAAAATGCAAAAAATAGTGCTTAATATATCTTTTTATCGAGAGGGAAAAATGTTTATTGCATATAGTCCAGCTCTTAATCTTTCTACCTGTGGAGACTCAGAAGAACAGGCAAGAAAAAGATTCGAGGAAGCACTGGAGCTATTCCTTGAGGAGATTGATAAAATGGGGACTTTAGAGGATGTGCTTGCAGAGTGTGGCTGGACCAAGGTTACTCATCCCAGGAAGCATTGGCAGCCTCCGATATATGTTGGGCAGTCTCAAAGAGAAGTGCGTTTACCTTGTCCCGCTTAACGCCTATACACTATAGGAAGTTTGAGAAGTTTTTGAAAGTTATGGGGTGTGTATTTGTTAGGCAAAAGGGCGACCATCGTATCTACCGAAAAGCAAACCTTAAACGCCCTATAGTTATTCCCGCAATACCCGATATCCCTATTTTTATCATCCTGAATAATCTCCATCTATTAGGCATAAGCAAGGAAGAGTATTTGTCGATAATAGAAAATCTATAATTATATTTAAGCGCCATCCTGGGTAAGTATAATTCCAATCTATCTGTATCTATCGGACTTACAGTGCAATTTAGCTATCTTCTCAGCACAAAAACAGCACAAATACCATAGCCATAAAAACCAAATCCAGTCACCACGAGTGGGAAACACACCATCTTGGTTAAGTTATAAAAAAGCTATTTGCCTCTCTTGGCTCTATCATATATAATTATGGGACTATGTTATTCTGTAACTCCAATAAGCCAATACTGCGTGCGGTCTCGGTAGTCCTTATCTCTGGACTTCTTCTGTCTGGAGCTGGTATACCATCCTATGCTGTCGCAGACCCAAGTGATGCTGCATTAGCACCACCTCTTTTTACAAAACGTCCCTGTGAAATAGTAAGAAATCCTGACGGCTCACTTGATGTCGTGACCAATAACGATGTCATAGAGGCGTGGGACAGAGAGACCGTCAGAAGTTACGGACAAGGCGTAACGGCTTCTGGTGATGCCTCCCGCAATAGATGGGCGTATGTTGACATAGGCATACTCATAGGACAGATGCTCATACTCACCCAGGACAAAGAACATAAACTCCATAATCCAAAAGACAGACTAATTTATCTCATCAAGAAGCATATCCGCAATAGAAATGGTGAATCGGAGATACTCCTTGAAGGATACGACATTGACGGCATAGAAGAGGTGCGGGAAGGCGGAGAGGTAACAGGTTTTAGTCTTCCAGTCACAAGGAACGGCACGCCAGCGTATAGACTCATCTATAATCTGCAAGGTGGCGATACCGACATCCAAATGAAGGATGGGACGAAGGTTTATGTCACTGCGGACTTAGATACCGAAACATCCGTGCGTATACTTACTTGCCTCGGAGGGTTTGGTCATGAGAATGCAATGTCTCCATCGCTTAATGAGCTTTTGCAAGACTTAGATACACGTTCCTATGATGTCTTAAAACTTATGGAAAGTAGCTTAAATTTTAAGCCTTATGAGGAAGAACTGAAAAAATATTTAGACGAAATACATGCATCTATTTTTGGTGGATTAGATGCACAGCTCCACATGGCGGAGGAAATGATTGCGAAAAAGACATGGACTAATGAAGAAATTGCTGTAATCAGACAAAAAGCATTTGATAGTTACCACCGATTTGAATTAAATAGGAAAAAAGCAGAATTGTTGCTAGAAAAAGTCAGACCATCTCTATCAGAAAATGAACGGGAAGATGTCATACTGCTGAATAAAGGGCTGAATGAGACGTCTGCAAGGATGGCAGCCAGATTCTCCTTAGCGGACAGCAAGGTAGCTAACGAAATATTTAATCTTAACGATGTATTAAATACATTGTTTGAACATCTCCCCAAGAGGATAGCTCGTGAGGCAAAAGAATGTCTAAAACTTAAAATTCCCGCAAAACCTGTATACATGAAGGGAGACGCAATCTCAATAACATCGGTGCTTTGCAACATTGTGGCAAATTGTATTAGGTATGCTAAGAGCGAAAATCTAAAAGTTGTTATGGATGTAAGGCAAGAAGGCGGAGAAGTCTCTATTGCCATAAGTGATAATGGTGTCGGTATGACGCAAGAGCAACTGCGCAATACTTGGAAACCTTTTTACACAACAAAAGGGACAGGAATAGGATTGACTGAAAGTCGCTTAGTAATAAAAGACCACGGCGGCACAATCTCCGTCCAGTCCGAGCTCGGCAAAGGCACGACATTCACCCTTCGACTCCCCGTGGCAAGCGAACCGAGCTCAGGGCGAGCGATGCGGCTGCCAGTTGCAGATGAAGATGTGAAGATTGAAGAGCCATCCTCAACAAGAGAAGAGCTAATTAGACTGTATCACTGTGTGGATTTAAAGAAAATACCTGATATATTACGCTATGGTTTTTATCAAGCAATAGGAATACCGACATTTACAGATAATGAGAATCTCTCTATTAACAATCATTTTGGATACGGTATGGTGATGTTAGTTTTTGATGTGCCACGCAAACTAATAGATGAAACAGGTCCTGGTCTTAGCCGTGCTGCCAAAGTAGAAGTTTTGCCAAATGAAGTAAAAAATGGGAAAATTATATCAGAGGAATTAGTGGCAACAGCGGCAAGAGGCAGCTTAGGTAGGCTTAATACAGCATATATAAATTATCAAGAAACATTAACAGTTAACAGAAAATTAGTAAAAATGTTTAAAGGAGCACCAATAACGAATGAAATCGTTAAATATCTGGAAGGTTGTTTTGCAAAATTCCCGCAGGATGAAAAATCCAAGATTCTCAAACCCAAAATAGCAGCGGGTGCAGCAACAAAAATTGATATTGCATCCTCAGAATCCGAACGCATCCATACCACAAACTTCCAGGACACATTGACATACATCCAGGCACAGCCACAGAGCCAGCCTATTATCGTTGCACTTGGCACGAGCTGGATAACGGGCTATGAAGAGGGACGATACCTGCAACACAGTGCCTTGAATCCTCTCATCTCAAGTATGGGCAAACGTCCGCAATTCATTGTGGGAGATGACAAAGATTTATTAAAAGAGATAAGGAAGAAGATAGCTACGAAAGGCTTTGAGAACGCCAGGGTGATAGTCCTGGCGGGCGAGGAGACGGTAACAAATGACTTAAAAGAGCTGAATAATGGCAAGAACATCCTCCTGGGAGTAGATAATAAGTATCTTGTCGTGGATAGTTATGTGCGTGTTATGGAGATGCTTGAGATAGCCTCAAAGCTTGCTCTTGACCCTGATACTCCACCCTCAAGTCCAAACATACCAATGGAAAGACGAGGCAGCTTCTGGGTCTTCATACCAAAGGCGGAGCCGATAGTCAGGAATTATGAACAGCTCAAAGCCACCTACAAAGCTCAGGAGTTTGCGTAAAACATAATCTCTTCATTTACACACACCCTAAAATCTGATACAATTATAAAACAGCACAAATACAGCACAAGTGCCTAAAACCGAAAATATTATAGAAATAGATAGTTTACCTAACTCGTTGAAAGGGTTAGAGATAGTAGTTTCAGGCTGGCGTAGCTCAGTTGGTAGAGCAGCGGTTTCGTAATGGAAACAGGGCGGTTTTCGTAACCCATTGATATTGCTGCAACTACGTTATTTCACTGTGAGTTACGT
>CAZYZC010000055.1:0-1542 GCA_964650985.1 uncultured Planctomycetia bacterium
CACGTCCGCGGCACGGTGACGCATTTCATACTTAAAAAATATAAAGAGGACGGGGACATATTGAAGATCCCCGAGAAGTCGAAGATACAGGCGATTACATTATAGGGATTAGGGAATAGAATATGAAAATATCAAAAGTCGCACGACAGATACCGGCTTCAGGCATACGCGTCTTCTTCGATCTCGTATTGGGGATGAAGGACGTCATATCCCTGGGCGTCGGAGAGCCGGATTTCGTCACGCCCTGGAACGTCAGAGAGCGCGCGATAGATTCCCTCGAGAAGGGCTATACCTCATATACCTCGAATAAAGGCATGATTGAACTGAGGACAGCCGTATCGAAGTATCTTAAGACTAAGTATTCCCTCGACTACGATCCGGAGGAAGAGGTCCTCATCACCGTGGGCGTGAGCGAAGGGTCGGACCTTGCATTCCGCGCCATAGTCGATCCGGGCCAGAAGGTGCTCGTCCCGGAGCCTTACTACGTATCATACGGGCCGATGACCTCGCTATGCGGCGGCAAGCCGGTCTTCATAAAGACCGATCCCCGCAACGGTTTTAAGATAACTCCGAAGGACATATTGAAACACTGCGATAGCAGGACGAAGGGGATGATATTGAACTATCCCAACAATCCCACGGGCGCGTCCTATTCGAAAAGCGAACTCAAGAAGCTGGCGGAGGTCATAGTGAAAAAAGACCTTATACTCATAAGCGACGAGATATACGGCGAGCTTACATACGATTCAGAGCACGTATCCATAGCCTCGTTCCCGAAGATGAGGGAGCGCACGATATATTTAAACGGCTTTTCAAAGGCTTTCGCGATGACCGGGTGGAGGATAGGGTACGCCTGCGGCCCTGCTGATATAATAGGGGCGATGACCAAGATACATCAATACACCATGATGTGCGTTCCCATAATGTCACAATTCGCGGCGCTTGAAGCGCTTAAGGCCGGCGACCGATCGGTGGCCGATATGAAGCGCGAGTATAGAAGGCGGCGCGAGCTCGTCGTATCCCGGTTAAACGAGATGGGCTTGCCGTGTCATAAGCCCGAGGGGACGTTCTACGCGTTTCCGTCTATAAAAGCTTCGGGCCTGTCCTCGATGGATTTTTCCAAAGAGCTCCTGAAGAGGGAGAAGGTAGCGGTGGTCCCGGGCACGGCCTTCGGAGAGTCCGGCGAAGGATACATAAGGATATCGTACGCTTCCAGTATCGAAAAACTTAAGGAAGCTCTTAACAGGATAGAGCGGTTTATTAAGAGTCGTTAGCTGTAAGCTGTAACTTAAAATTGAAGAAGGAGTGCTGTATGAGAAAGCTATTTCTGGTAACTGTCGCTCTCTTGATCGTGTTCGGAGCCGCTGTCAGCGCTTTTGCCGCAGAGAAGAGCATAGTGAGGGTGGGGGCGAATGTCGATATACCGGCCGGTGATATTGTAAGCGATGTCGTAGTTATAGACGGGAATGTAAATATCTCCGGGAAGGTCGACAATACCGTAGTGGTAATAGGCGGCTCCCTGAAGCTGGGCCCCGATGCCTA
>CAZYZC010000055.1:1642-7192 GCA_964650985.1 uncultured Planctomycetia bacterium
GCTTGACAAAGGGTGCGCAGGCGGTATAATTTTCTTAATTTGTTATTGTAACTTTCCCCGAGCATTTTTCGCGAGGAGAATAATTATTCCGGAAAGGAGGAATTGATGTCCAAGAAGATATTTATATTCGCGCTGGCCGTTTTACTGGTCCTGCCAATGGCGATAGCCGGCTGTAAGGGCAAGGTCGAGAAGCCCGCCGAGGAACCGAAGATGGAGGTTCCCGAATCGGTATCGGCTACCGGCGAGATGACGGCCAATTTCGAGCCCGCCAACATGGTGGGGTACGAAGTGGTCCCGCCCACGGCTTCGGCGCAGAAGATCGCGGTGAAGGCCTCTCCGCTTGTGCAGTCCGCTATAGATAAGACCAAGGATATACAGAGAGCCCTTAAGAACGCGGGTTTTGACGTCGGTACTATAGACGGCAAGATAGGCCCTAAGACGAGAAAGGCTATCGAGGATTTCCAGAGATCCAAAGGATTGAAGGCGGACGGAAAGGTCGGGCCCAAAACATGGGGCGAGCTGGAGAGGTATCTGATACAGCAGTAGTATTTCGGTAAAGAACGGAGGCTTTTTAAGATGAAATCTATGAAGATGGTGGCCGTCCTGCTCGTGCTGTGCCTTTCCCTGGCAAGCCTCGCCGGCTGCAGCGTATCGAAAGACAAGTACGAAGCCCTTCTTAACGAGAAGGTGATACTCGAAGAGAAGGCCGCCATACTGGCCACGGCCAGGGACGCGCTTAAGAACGAGTATGACAATCTCCTGAAAGAGAAGATGGATCTCGCTACGAAGCTCGAGATCGTTACGAACGAGAAGGCCGCTTTAAAGAGCGAGTACGACAAGATACTGGATGAGAAGATAGCAGTTAAGGCCGCTTATGATACGCTTCTGGCCGAAAGCAAAAGGTGATTTCAGCCTAAAGGACCGGAGCGGTGCTTAACGGGAAGAAGGTGATCGTCGTGATGCCGGCGTACAACGCCGCGCGCACACTTCAGAAGACGTACGACGATATACCGAAAGATATAGTAGACGATATCATACTGACCGACGACAACTCATCGGATGATACCGTCCGGATAGCCAAAAGCCTTAATATCAAGCTATTCACCCATTCCGATAACAAGGGGTATGGCGCAAATCAGAAGACATGCTACGCCGAGGCCCTCGGCCTCGGCGCGGATGTCGTGGTCATGGTGCACCCCGATTATCAATACCCCCCAAAGCTTATAACCCCGATGGCAGGGCTCATAACCAGCGGTATGTTCGACGTTGTGCTCGGTTCGAGGATATTGGGCAATAAGGCTCTTAAAGGCGGCATGCCGTTATATAAATACGCCGCCAACCGCATCCTCACGCTTCTGGAGAACATGATAATAGGCGAGAAGTTGTCCGAGTATCATACCGGTTACAGGGCCTTCTCGAGGGAGGCGCTTTTGAAGCTTCCCATACTCGAAGATTCCGACGATTTTATATTCGACAACCAGATGCTCCTGCAGGCCTTCTATTTCGGTTTCAGGGTGGGCGAGATAACGAGCCCCTCCGCGTATACGAGCGAATCGTCCTCTATAAATTTTTCCCGCAGCGTAGTTTACGGCCTGGGGGTCCTGAAGACCGCCGCGGACTACTTTCTCTCTAAGCACTCGATCTCCCGGACGGCCATATTCGACAAGAACGGCAGGACTCTTTAGCTGTTCAACTTAATCTTGACATCACCGCCCCGGCTATGGTAATTTGATAACGTGAACAAAAAAAAGGAGATGTATATGAAGAATAAAACGGCTATTGTGTCGCTGGCAGCGCTGGCAACCCTGGTTTTCCTGGCGTTACCGGCCGCCGCTCAGAATATAGAAAATCCGGCCAAGGCCGCCGCCTCGCCCGTAGGCGAAGAGGTGAGCCAGGCCATGGAGGCGGAGGAGCTGTCGATATACGGAGAGGTACAGTCCGTAAACGCCGTGGGAGCGGGCTCCCTGGTGGTGCAGTACTACGATTACGACGCCGATGACGAAAAGACCATAACGATAACCCTGGACGCGGATACCAAATTAGAGAACGCCGGCTCAATAGCCGATATCAAAAAAGGGGACTGGGCCGATGTCACTTATTCGACAGCCGGAGACAAAAATACGGCAATGTCGATCATAGTGGAAAAAGAGGAAGAGACGGCCGCTCCGGCCGCGGCGGAACAGTCCGTTGCCATGGGAGAGGTTATGGCTTCCGGAGATGAGGCGTACTAAAAGGGGGCCTTTATGGCGGCAGAAAGACCGGGTTTAAGAGATAGAAAAACTTTTCGTTTTCCGGCGGGTTACGGTGATAATAAAATAGTTCTTCTCGTAAGGGATCCGTGGTGGATATTTGCGTACTGGGAGGTATCGAAAGACAAGGAAGACGAGGTTGCGCGCAAGATCTCGGATTCGAAAGACGAACGCGAAAAATCGATACTGCGCGTATATGACGTTACCGGAGTGAATTTTAACGGCCATAACGCGAACTCCTACTTCGACATAGAATTGAAGGACCTGGTTTCCAGCTGGTATATAAATGTCAGCTCGCCGGACAGATCCTGGGTAGTCGATATCGGTGTGCTCACCAAAAAAAGCAATTTTTATACGCTGGCCAGGTCCAACGCCGTTCACACCCCGCGTTTCGGAATGTCCGATTCCCTGGACTCCGAGTGGATGATACCCGAGGATGAGTACTGGAAGATGTTCGGGCTCTCCGGCGGTTTCGGCGTCGGCAAAGGTTCGCTGGAGGTAAGGGAGATGGTCGCCAAGCGCCTGGAGGAGCAGATATCATCCGGCGCCTTATCGAGCTCCGCGTCCTTCTACAGAAAACCCGCAGGGAAGAAGTTCTGGCTCGTGGTGAATACAGAGCTCATAGTATACGGGGCTACGGAACCGGACGCCAAGGTCACGGTCCAGGGCAAGGCGATAACCCTGAATTCTGACGGGACATTCAGCCTGAGATTTGCCCTGCCGGACGGAGAACAGGTTATACCCGTAGAAGCCGCTTCAAACGACGATACAGACCACCGCAAGATCACCCCTATAGTTACAAGAAAGACGGAATAGTCCCCATGCCCAAAGGATATTTAGCGATAGTGCTCCACGCGCATCTTCCGTACGTGCGCCACCCGGAGCACAAGGATTTCCTGGAAGAGGACTGGCTCTTCGAGGCCATCACCGAAACTTACATACCGCTCATTAAGGTTTTAGACGGGTTCGTCAGGGACGGCGTGGACTACAGGCTGACGATATCGCTTTCGCCGACTTTAATGTCGATGCTCATGGACGGCCACCTTCAGGGCAAGTACCTGGCCCATATCGACAAGCTTATAGAGCTTTCGGAAAAAGAGATCGAGCGCACGAAATGGGATGAGCGGTTCAACAAGCTCGCCCACATGTATCATTCCAATTTTATAGAAGCCCGTCACATATTTAAGGACGTATATCACTCCAACCTCGTCAACGCTTTTAAGCATTTCCAGGATGTGGGCGGCCTCGAGGTCATAACCTGCTCGGCCACCCACGGATTCCTGCCGCTTATGGAGGTCGAAAGGCGCATAGCCGTCAGGGCGCAGGTGAAGGTCGCCGCCGACATGTATGAAAAGATATTCGGGAAGCGCCCGCTCGGCATCTGGCTTCCGGAGTGCGGGTATAATCCCGGCGATGACGAGATCCTGAAGAAGGAAGGCATAAAGTATTTCTTCGTCGATACGCACGGAGTGCTCTTCGGTACTCCGCGGCCGCGTTTCGGCGTATTCAGCCCGTATCTGACGAAGCACGGCGTGGCGGTCTTTGGCAGGGATACCGAATCCTCGAAGGCTGTATGGAGCGCCGTAGAGGGATATCCGGGCGACTACAACTATAGGGAGTTCTACAGGGACATAGGATTCGATCTCGACCATGAATATATACGGCCGTATATAAACGCGGACGGCACCAGGGTCATGACCGGTATCAAGTACCACAGGATAACCGGTCTCACCAACCATAAGGAGCCGTACGTTCCGGAATACGCCCGCGATACGGCCGCAAACCAGGCCGGAAATTTCATGTTTAACAGGGAGAAGCAGATAGAGCATCTGGCCGGACAGATGGGAGACCGGAAGCCCATAATAGTCGCGCCGTATGACGCGGAGCTCTTCGGGCACTGGTGGTATGAAGGCCCGCAGTGGATAGACCTTCTCGTAAGAAAGATAAGTTATGACCAGGATACGATAGCGCTGACGACTCCCGGTGAGTATCTGAAGAAGTACAAGAAGTATCAGGTGTTGACGCCGTCCTTCTCCAGCTGGGGGTGGAAGGGTTATTGCGAGGTCTGGCTCGAAGGGTCCAACGACTGGCTTTACAGGCATCTCCATAAGATGACAGAGCGCATGGTGGAGCTGGCCGGTACGCATAAAAACGCCAAAGGGCTTCTCCGCAGGGCGCTGAACCAGATGGCGCGCGAGCTATTACTGGCGCAGTCCAGCGACTGGGCCTTCATAATGAAGACAGGGTCGCACGTGACTTACGCCGTCGAGAGGATGAGGGGGCATACGGAACATTTTAACGAGCTCTACGAAGACGTGAAGAATAATAATCTCGAAGAGGAGTATATAAAGGGCCTGGAAGATAAGGTAAATATATTCCCGGATATAGACTACTCAATATACGGCTCCTAGATGTATAACGATAAGAGGCTGGGTGTAGCGTTCCTTTGGCACATGCACCAGCCGTTCTACAAGGATCTTATAAGCGGAAAGTACCTGATGCCGTGGGTCAGGCTGCACGGCATAAAGGACTACTATCCGATGGCGCTCCTCCTGGAGAACTCCGCGCGCGCCAGGGCGACCTTCAACATGGTCCCGTCGCTCGTTGAGCAGATTGACGATTACGCCAATAACGGCGCCACCGATACATTCCTCGACCTCACCGTAAAGAAGGCAAGCTCCCTCACACTGCAGGACAAGCTGGATATCCTGAATAATTTCTTCAAGGTTAACTTCAAGCGCTTTATAGAGCCGCATCCCCGCTACTCCGAGCTTCTTATAAAAAAAGGGATCAGGCCTCTTTCCGGGTCCGCGCTTAAGAAGATGATAGCCGGTTTCTCGGACGCCGATTTCAGGGACCTGCAGGTGCTGTTCAACCTGGCGTGGTTCCATTCCCTGACGATCGAGGAGGATATCAATCTAAAGGGCTTAGTCGACAAGAAGAAGGGCTATACCGAGGAGGACAAAGAGCTTGTCTTGTCGAAGCAGAAAGAGATAATGGCGGCTATAATACCCCTCTACAAGCGGCTCAGCGATTCGGGCAGGATAGAGATAACGACGACCCCGTACTACCATCCCATACTCCCGCTTATATGCGATACGTCCGTCGCCAGGGTCTCGCTTCCCGGGCATCCGTTGCCGGAAAAGTTCGCGCATCCGGAAGACGCGGCATGGCAGATAGAGGAGGCGATAAAGCTGCATATCGATAAGTTCGGGTCCCCGCCGCGCGGCATGTGGCCTTCCGAGGGCAGCGTCTCCGACGAAGCGCTCCGGATAATGATAAATAAAGGGATAGACTGGGT
>CAZYZC010000056.1:0-7136 GCA_964650985.1 uncultured Planctomycetia bacterium
GATTTCAAGCTGAAGTCCCTCACGGATATCCTGGTCAATAAGCTGATAAAAAGAGGCGTTTCGAAGAAGCTCCTGACATTCAAGGACGCCCAAAAAGTGTCCGGCGGGTGTATAGAACAGCTGGTGGAACTCGCCTCCGGGATACCGCAGGATAAGGCCAAGGAGCTGGTCAAATTAATAAAGGCCCTGGGCCTTAAGGTCCAGCCCCAGATAGAGGGCGAGAAGGTAAGGGTCTTTTCCCCGAAAAAAGACGACCTTCAGGCCGTGATAGAATATTTAAGGAAGCTCGATTTTTCCGTCGCGCTCACATTTAACAATTATAGATAGGAGGTTTCAAGTGCCTAAGAAGAATACCAGAAGGATGAAGCAGCGCGCTATGAGAAAGCGCAAAAGACGCTCCATGAGAAAATAATTTAAGTTTCAGGGTACAGATGGGAGGGATTATGGGAAAGAAGTGCAAGAAGTGCGGCGTTTCGCTCGAGGGGTTCGTATACGAGTGGATATCGTCGAAACTTTTCGGCGTCAGGACGTCGAAGAAAGATCCGTCGGTTTGCAATAAGTGCGAAGGCCAGGTGAAGGAGGCGGTGCAGGGCAGGGAGATAGGGAAGATAACCCACTACTACAGCCATTTGAGCGTGGGGATAATAGAGTTGAGCGATTTCGTCAAGGTGGGCAACAGGATACGCATAAAAGGCGCCACGACGGATTTTGCGCAGAACATAGACTCCATACAGATAGAACATAAGAATGTATCAGAGGCGAAGAAGGGGGATCTCATCGGTATAAAGGTTGCAGGCAAGGTCCATCCGCATGATAGGGTATACAAGATATAACGGATTTTTCTGTGCAAAGCAGTTATTTATGATATCGGCCGCCGGTATATTTAAGGCGGCCGATATAATTTGAAGGGATGGTTCGAGGCCATGGATATAGTGATGTTAATCGGTGCGGTGGCGGGATTTTGCACTACGATCTCGTTTTTGCCCCAGATGATCAAGGTGCACCGTACAAAGAGCGCGCACGACCTGTCCCTGTCTATGTTCGTGATATTCGCTTTCGGTGTTTCGAGCTGGCTGGTCTATGGCGTTCTGACTGAAAGCGTTCCTATCATAGCGGCGAATTGCGTCACATTATTGTTCTGCGGTTATATATTATTCATGAGGGTAAAGTACGGAAAGTAAGGAGGCGGATATGCTAAGAGCCTTGTTCATAGCTGTGTGCCTGGCGGCTTCGGTATTTATGCAGCAGGCGGCATCATTTGCCGATGAGGATCTCGACAACCCGAACCTCAGGGTGTCCGAGGGGCATGTGGCAGCCGTAGATTTAAGTGGATCTACCGTCACAGTGGGCGACAGTATGCCGATAACTTTTCCGGTATCGCCGGATACAAGACTGGTTTCGGATGTTTCAACGTCTCCGTCCGATATCAAACTTTCGGATATCGACGTAGGCGATTATGTCACCGTCGGGTACGTCCGTAATGGGCAGGATAGCCGTATTCCGGAAAAAGTGCTAAAAATAACGGTAGAATATAAAGCGGGCGACAACTAGAGGAGAGGCTTGTGACAGCATTTAAATGGGCGATAATAACGGCGTGTGTCTGGGGCGTGGTGCCGATCATCGAAAAAGCGGCGCTCGGAAGGGTAACCCCTTTCGTAGGCATATTTTACAGGTGTGTGGGAGTGGCCCTGGGCATGGTGCTCTTAGGGATATTTCTGACCGCAAGGAAAGAGCTGGGCGACATAAATCTGAGATCGCTCATACTTCTCATATCCGCGGGGTTTCTGGCGAATTTTGTGGGGCAGCTCATATTCTTCCACGGGCTGAAGATTGGCGAGGTGTCGAGTTTCGTTCCTATAGCCGGCAGCTTTCCCGTGGTCACATTCATATTGGGAGTGATACTCTTCGGCGAAGCGGTGACCCCGCTTAAAGTGGGCGGGGTGGCGCTTATAACCATGGGTATATGGGCTCTTAAAACAGGGTGAGGGAATGATCGCAGAAGACCTGTCCGGATATATAAGAAAACAGAAGGAAGAAGAGAAGAGGTATGAAGCTCTTTGTAAGCGCTGCGGCAGGTGCTGCGGCGTCGGCGGAAGCGATCCGTGCGCCGATCTCAGGAAAGGCGACGATGGTAAATATTACTGCGTCATATATGATAACAGGATAGGCCAGCGGCTCACAGTTTCCGGAAGCACCTTTACATGCGTCCCGATAAGGGACGTCCTCACTTACGCGCCTCCGTATCCGGGGTGCGGATATAATCAAAAAGGCGCCTGACCCCTTTTCCTATTTAGCATTAAGATATAAAAAAGTAGGCCTGCCTGACTTGTTTTCCAATGATGATATGATAGACTTAATGCATGAGGGAGTATTATATGCGAAATCAATATAAGGACGCATTTAACGGGAGGGTCTGTGTAAGCGTGATAGCCTTGACTCTGGTTATCATTGCTGGGTCGTGGTTTGCCATGACGGCTTTTTCGTATGCCGAAGAGACCAGGCAGATGACGGCGTCTCTCGAGAATACAGAGGTCAGAAACGACGCGGGATATCCGGCGCCGGAGATTGTGAGGCGGGACGCGGCTGCCGATACTGTCATAAAATCAAAGATCGATATACAGGAGATGCTGAAGACCCAGGGCGAAGGGTTGCGCAGTTTTGAAGCCGTGAAGCCGGTCGCTATCGAACGTAATAAGATCAGGCCCGGAGCCGCAGCGGTCAATGCCGAAGTGATGGATAAGACAGGTTCATCCATCTCTCCTTTTATCTCTTCTTTGCCTTCAGGTGGGCAATATGGCCCATATACCGATAAAGTAGTTTCGCAAAATCCTGTTCTAAACCCGGTCGGTGGGCAAGAGCACAACCCGGGGCTTGTAGGAAAAGAACCGTATGTTCCGGTAGCTCGTCCGATTACCGATGAAATGAGATCGCGCGTCAAGTTGAGACCGGATCCATGGGAAAGGCGGCTTACACCGGAAGAGTTTGAGGAACTTATGGATCAGTACAGGCCGGCTATAATCTGGGCGGACCAGGGGGTGGGTGTAGATGATGGTACTACTACAAGGATAGTCGAGCCGGCGTTCGATAAACTGGCCCGTAGATACGGAAGATTTAAAAAGGCGATCGATTACTATGAAGGAAAAAATGGTATAAAAGACGATGAAAAGAAATATTGTGTTGTGTCCATTTGCGATAAGATTGAAGATTTGGACGATAAGACATTAAAAGAGCGGAAAAAATTAGAATTTAAATATGGTAATGAGGTCTCGAAATCCTTGAAAGAAGATAGGCTGATACTGGCTTACGATCAGTTAAAAGATGCCGTAAAGCCGGCAGAAAACGATTATGATGTTTCCACAAAAGGCGTATCCAAAGATCCGGATGATGCGGCATCAAAAGGGCAGCGCAAATCGGAATTAAGATATGATAATAAGGCCTCGAAGCCCATGAAAGATGACGGACTGATTATGGCTTATGATAAGCTGGAAAGTACCGTAAGGCCGGCGGAAAACGAGTATGCGGTTTTCGTAAAAGGCGTATTCAAAGATTGGGATGACGCGAAGGCCTCTTTTTATCAGGAGATAACCGAAGTTTTAAAGGAAGAGCCGGGAGCGGTCGCTACAAAGGACGGCAACGTGGTAAAGGCTATAATACTTTTGGCATCGAATGACATAGAGCCCAACGCGAAGGATGTCGAGGGTAAAGGGAGCGAAGAGGCGTAAAAGCGCATTTTTTAATATTAATGTCGATTGCGGTAAGCGGGGTTGCGATGAGCGACCCCGTTTTTTATTGACAATACCCTTCAGGTATTACAGAATGAATTATAATTTCATGGAGTTTTCCTTCCGGAGAGTTGTTTAAGATGGATAGAGACGATACGCTGGTAGAATTGTTCAAAAACGGCGACGAAAAGGCCTTTAATGAGCTGTTCGGCCTGTACAGGGACAGTATATTCGGGTACCTGTGCAGGATGCTCAGGGATCGGCAATCGGCGGAGGATCTGGCGCAGGAGGTATTCATAAGCGTCTACACCAATGCCGCAAACTACAGGCCCGAAGGCCACTTCAAGGCGTGGATCTACCGGATAGCGTCGAATCTGGCAAAGAACGAATTTAAGAAGAGAAGCTACCGGGTCATGGTGTCGCTATTCAGCCCAATACAATCGGGCGATAACGACTTGACGCTCGCAGACACTATAGCGGGACCGGGAGAAACATCTGGTGTTATTATGGAGCGCAAAGAAAAAGAGAAGCTGGTCAAGGAAGTGATAAATGAGCTGCCCTTAAAATACAGGGAGGTGCTCGTCCTTTGCGCCATAGAAGAGTTATCGTACGAAGAGGCCGCGCGGGCCTTAAACACGAATGTAAAGACGGTATCCTCAAGGCTCGCCCGCGCGCGGGCTGTGGTAATGAAGAAGATGAAAGCTCTGGAAGGGTGATCTGTTATGAAACATGAGATAGGCTTGAGACAGTTATCGGAATACATGGATGGCGCATGTTCCTCCTCCGACAAGGTCAGAATAGAGTCGCACCTTGCCGTGTGCGCATCATGCAGGAAGGCGCTTGAGGAGATGAGGACTTGCGATACGGCCGTGAAAGAGTTCGGACGCGAGCACGCTGACACGGCTTTTGACGCGGCTTTCAGGGTGAAGCTTGAACGTGAGCTGCGTATGAAAGAGGAGAGATGGCTTGACGGCGTCCTCGGCGATATTATGCGAAAAGCAAGTTCAGTATTAATGCCTCCGGCCCCGGTCTTTGTTGGAGCGGTGGCTGCGCTATTTTTGGCTGTGGTTACGTACGGCGTTCTTGATAATATCACCGAAGCTCCGGAGATAGGATCGGCCGGTACCGGCGTTTATATAAGCGTGGCGAAGACCGGCAGGACAGAGGCCGCGCGCGAAGGCTTCAGGCTGGCAAAGGGTGATACGGTAGATGTAGCAGAAGGATCTTTTGCCGATATAAAGCAGCCCGGGGGAAAGTTCACGGTTCGCCTGAAATCAGGCGCGAGGATGAGACTTGCGAAGGCCCTTCCTAAATATATCCGCGGAACCGTCTCCCTTGATGTTGAAAAGGGGAAGGCTCTTATTATTGTTAATAAGAATTTTATGGAGTCGAGATTTCTGGTGCATACACCTGAAGCCCAGGCTACAGTTACCGGCACGAGCTTTATCGTGAATGTATCCATAGGGCCGAAGCCCTTTACGCAGCTGGGAGTATTGGAAGGCAGTGTTAATATAATGTCCATATTCAGGCCGAAAGAAGCCTTTGCGGCGCAGAATGTTACTGTGGCAGGCGGTGAAATGACCGAGGTTAAGAAGGGCGAAGTCCCATCGACCCCTCGCCAGCTGCTCGACAGCGAATGGGCCGAGATGGCGGAATTCTACAAGATCGGGAAAAAGGCGCGCGTAGCGCTGCTCGTAAGCGACGGCAAAAACAGGGTCAAGGAGCTTTTGAGGCCATGCCCCATATACATATCGGACGTTGAGCCAAGGACTCTCTCTGAATCGCTTGAAGAGACTATCCGCATAATAGATGAAGCTATAAAGACAAAGGACACGGCCAAGCATCTGGAAGGGATCCGCAGGCTGGAGGATGTGCTCGCGAAATATCCGAACTCGGATTATGAGCCTCAGCTTGCGCTCTTCATAGGAAGTTATTATAACTACCTCGGCCGGCCGGAGGACGCAATAAGGTCTTTCAGGAAGGTGCTGGACAAGTATGCCGGCTCATCGTTCGCCTCCATGGCGGCTTATGCAACAGGGGTCGTATTTGAGACGAAATTGAACGATAAGGATTCAGCACGGTACTATTATGTTCTTCTTATACAGAAGTACGGCGACATGCCCGAGGCGAAGAATGCAAAGGCAAAGTTAGGAAGAAAATAGCCAGAAAATAAGCGGGAGTAAAAACGCGGCCTCATTGTTATAGATAGTGAGGCTGCGATTTTTTTTCAGCCGAAAGTAAACAGATTTAGAAAGGGAGGTGCGTCATGGGAAAGTTAATAGCGGTTGTGGTTTTGGTGGCGGTGGTTTGCGGCGTCACGTACGCCGATGCGGATTTGACGCTCAAAAAGAACGTCGACCGCGATTATGTAAAGGCAGCGGGCAGCTCTTTGGAGAGACTGGAAAAGGGCACTGTGGCAGCAGGCCTGTTGGTTCAGAACAAGAATGAAATGATGGAGGCTATTGCTGTGAAGCCGGTTACAAAAGAAGCGGTGATCAACAAGGCGGCCAAGATAGTGGCTGATGCGAAGATAGTGGCCGACCCAAAGCTGCAGTCCGAACCGAGTAATGAGATATCCGATCAGCTGGGTTCCAAGAAGAATCCTGAGGATCTGGTGCAAAGTGATATACCCCTGGTGGAGACCATAGAAGGAAGGGTGTATAAGGTTACGTTCCTTGATGCCGAAGACCAGCCTGTCGACGTATACATTTTTGATGAAGAAGGAAGGATAGAGAAGTCCCTTCACTATGGCGTTCAGGACGGACCGGAACTGCAGAGGATGCCATTGGTCGAACGTGATGGCGACAGGGTTGCAAGAATGACGATCTACGGAAATAACGGCCAGCCTAAGGATATGTATATCTTTGACGAGCTCGGAAGAATCGCAAAGCACATACATTATTCTATTCCGGAGGACGCAAGCGGCGTGACGATCGATCTGCCGGATGGTTATCTTTGGGATAATCCGGAATCGAATATACAGCCGGTATACGCGCCAGGCAATTACGGCCCTCTCACAACCAATAATGTAGGTAATACGATGACGACAACCTGCGTTGCGACAGAAGATCCTGTAAAGGTCGACGAAGCCAAAGCGCGCACCGCGAAGAAGCGCGTAGAGAAGAACAGAGAAGCTCTTAAGGAGTTTTTGGGGAAGAGTATTATAGAACAGTAAGGCAAGAGGCCGGAGGAGGCAGAAACGCGCGGTAGCTCAAAGCCACCGCGCGTTTTGCTATATGAAAAAGGCTTGCCTTTAAGGAGGTCAGGTATTATCATAATACCTTGTGAAGATCATTCCTGCGGTTATTATTCTCGGCGCGATCATTACGGGCTCCTCTTGTGTTGGTATCGCGGGGGATGCCGAGGTTATCGAGGTCAGCCGCTGGGATAGCGGCGCGATAAAAGAGACCGTGG
>CAZYZC010000057.1:0-7119 GCA_964650985.1 uncultured Planctomycetia bacterium
AAAAATGCGTGATCTTTCCGGCTTCCCGCAATCTGACCTGTATGACTTCGTACATACTATCCTCTCTCTTCAAGCCTTATACTAAGGACGCTCATCGTAAGTTTAGGGTTCGCATTCCTGTCAAGGTGTCCCTTGGCGTCGGCTACGGCGTTAACGGCGTTATCGAGGTATTCGAAAGACAGCCTCTTCGCTTCCCTTTTAACATCGTCGATCCTGTCCGTATTGAGGATGCCCGCTTCTTTGCCGGCAAACGCCTTGGCCACGAGAATATCCCTGTACCATGAAAGCATTATATCCAGATACCCGGCAAAATCGTCTCTCTTCATCTTCTCAAAATCCGAATCGAATATCTTTTTGCTTCTCAAGCCGTCTATCACCCTGGCCCTTTTATCCAAAAACCCGTTCTTGGAGTTCGCCAGGGCCCTGCCTATGCTCCCCAGGGATAATCCCGCAAGGATACCCGCGTCTTTCGCGTCAATTTTATGATCATCCTTCAATATCTTTTCGATATCCGCGGCCGGCATAGGGAAGAACTTCACTATCTGGGACCTGGACTTTATGGTCGCCGGAATGGTGTGGATGTCCTCTACCATCAATACGAGCACCACGTCCTGCGGAGGCTCTTCGAGCGTCTTTAAAACGGCGTTTTGGGCCGGTTCCGTCATCAGATCCGCATCGTCGAGTATATACACCTTTTTCCTGGCCTCGTAAGGTTTCAGCGATACGGACCTTATCGCTTCAAGCACCACGTCGATACCGAACTCCGCCTTCT
Organism: uncultured Planctomycetia bacterium; assembly: GCA_964650985.1. Classification (GTDB taxonomy): domain Bacteria; phylum Omnitrophota; class Gorgyraeia; order 2-01-FULL-45-10; family 2-01-FULL-45-10; genus JAPLMF01. The sequence continues at coordinate 773 of CAZYZC010000057.1, forward strand.
TTTCCTCCTTCTCCAGCACCAGGACGTCCGGATGAGCCATGGAGTTTATCCTGATACAGGAGGCGCACTTTTCACAGGGCTCTCCTTCCGCGGGAGCAGCGCAATTCAGAAGCTTCGCGAAATTCACGGCGGTAAGCTTCTTCCCGCATCCTGAAGGCCCGAGAAATATATAGGCGCTGGCCACCCGTCCGCCCAGGACGGCGTTCTTTAAGAAAGCTATCGCGGAGCCCTCACCTTTTATATCTTTGAATGACACAGTCAACCCGGCTCCTTATATTGCCCTGCGTTCTGTTTATATCGTCTTCGAGGCGCACCACCTTGACCCTTGCCGGTTCTTTTTGGGCTATTGCGAGATACCCCGCTCTGACGCGCCTGTGATACGCCAGGGCCTTCTTCTCCATCCGGTCGTATCCTTTACGCTTGGCCCTTTCCAGGCCGGTCGCGGTATCTATATCCAGGACGAGCGTAAGATCCGGCCTGATGCCTCCGGTGGATACCTTATCCAGGGCCCTTATCGATCCGGCCGGGATCCCGGCGCCATACCCCTGGTACGCCAATGTCGCGTCGCTGAAACGGTCGCATATCACTATCATTTTTTTCTCCAGGGCCGGGGCTATGACCTCTCCGGCTATCTGGGCCCTGGCCGACTCGAAGAGAAACAGCTCCGTCATGTCGGATATGTCCGTACCGTCGGAATGAAGCAGTATCTTCCTTATCTCCTCCCCGACACCGGTGCCGCCCGGCTCGCGCGTCATCACGCACCTGTAACCGAGGCCCTCCAGATAGTCACGGAGAAGACGGCTGTGCGTCGACTTACCGCACCCCTCGCAACCTTCGAAGGTTATGAATATCCCTTTCTTCAACATCTTTGTAACCACTATGCAACCTCTGAAATTTCTGACTCGGTTTGACTGCGAAATTTCTGACTCTACCTAACTATAGAAATACCTGACTCTATCTAACTCAGAAATTTCTACGCTCGTCTCCTCCAAATTGTACCGTCCTTCGTATCCTCGAGCACCACGCCCTTTTCATCCAATGCCTTACGGATCCTGTCGGCCTCCTTAAAATCTTTCTTAGCCCGGGCAACGTTCCTTGCGGCCACAAGTTGGTCTATGTCCCCGGATCCGCCTGTTTCCGGTTTACCGCTTATATCAAGGCCGAATACACCAGCCATATCGAACAGGGCTTTTTTTGCGCCTGCGCTAAAGTCCGGATCTTCTATCCTTTTATTCGTTTCTGTAACCAATTCGAATATCGCCGCCAGCCCAAGCGGCATATTGAAATCATCGTCCATCGCGTCTTGAAACCGCTGCCTGAACTTATCCGCATCTTCCATTTTTTCACTACGGACTACGGACTTCGGGCTACGGACTTTACTGAGTTTATCCGTCAATATCACGACCCGCTCCTTCTGCGCCTTCATCTCGCCTATCTTATCTGCGGTATAATCCACCGGATGCCGGTAGTGGGTATTGAGGAACAGGAGCTTCAGAAGGTCCGCGTCCCTGTATTCCGCCATAAATCCCTTTATCGATATGAAGTTCCCCAACGACTTCGCCATCTTCTCGCTCTTTATGGTTAAAAGCCCGTTATGCATCCAATATCTGGCGAACTTCTTGCCAGCGCCTTCCGACTGCGCGATCTCGTTCTCGTGGTGCGGAAATATCAGGTCTATGCCTCCGCCATGGATGTCGAATTCATCGCCGAGGATATCCGAGCTCATCGCCGAACATTCTATATGCCAGCCCGGCCTCCCCCGTCCCCATGGGCTGTCCCATGACGGCTCTCCTTCCTTGGCCTTCTTCCATAAGGCGAAGTCCATAGGGTCCTTCTTCTTTTCTCCGGAGGCCACCCTGGCGCCGGATTCCATCTTGTCGAGGTTCTGGTTCGAAAGTTTCCCGTACCTCTCGGCCTTCTTTATGTCAAAATATACGTCGCCGCCGGAAGCATACGCGCGGCCTGACTTTATAAGAAGCTCTATAAAATCGACCATCCCGGGTATATATTCTGTCGCCTTGGGCTCTATATCAGGCGGGCGTATCCCTAAGAGCGCCATATCTTCGTGATAAGCATCGAGATACTTTTTTGATATCTCTTTCGTCTTTTCTATTACCACAGGGCCCGGGCTATCCGGCGATAACCCTTTTCTGGCCTTGTCTATTATCTTGTCGTCGACGTCCGTAACGTTACGGACGAATGTAACCCTGTATTTTTTATACTCGAAGTATCTCCTGACCACGTCGAATATGTAAGCGCTCCTGGCATGGCCTATGTGCGGCTCGTCATAAACCGTCGGGCCGCATACGTACATGCCGACACTTCCGCTCTTAAGCGGAACGAACTCTTCTTTTGCGCGTGTAAGGGAATTGTAGATCTTCATTGAATGATCAGTCGTAAGTTAAAACTTAAAAGCTATTTCTCCAGTTTCCTGATTCTCTCTTTAAGCTCATCCATCTCCTGTAACAGCGGATCGAGGACGTGTATATGGTCCAGCGATATCTCTATCTTCTTTCCGTCCTGCTTTGTTATCCTGCCCGGGACGCCCACTACGGTCGAATTCGGCGGGACGTCCTTTATCACGACGGCGTTGGCGCCTATATAAGAGCTCTCCCCTATCGTTATATTACCGAGGACTTTCGCGCCCGTTCCTATCACAACGTTATTGCCCACCGTCGGATGCCGTTTGCCCTTCTCCTTGCCGGTGCCGCCCAGCGTTACACCCTGGTAAAGGGTGACGTTGTCCCCTATCACAGCCGTCTCCCCTATAACGATGCCCATGCCATGGTCTATGAAGAGCTCGCCCCCTATCGAAGCGCCCGGATGTATCTCTATGCCCGTAAAGAATTTACCCACCTGCGATAACCACCGTGGAAAAAACGGTACGCCCGCGCCCTTAAGCGCATGCGCTATCCTGTAGAAGACGAGCGCGTGAAGCCCGGAATACGTAAGAAGCACCTCGGGCAGGTTCGCCGCCGCTGGGTCGCTTGCGAATATCGCCTTGACCTCGCGCCTGAATATCACCGCGACGGCAGCCCAGAATATTACGAAAGCCGCCGCCAGGATAACGACCACGTTGATGCATACCATTTTACTTCTCCTCCAGGGATACCACGGCATAGGCCGCTATCGCCTCGCCTTTTCCGAGCGAGCCCACGCCCTCGTTCGTAGTGGCCTTTATATTTATTCTGTCTTTTTTTACGCCGAGGATGCCGGATATGACGTCCACCATCTTTTGCCTGAACGGATAGATCTTGGGCTCTTCGGCCAGTATTACCGTATCGACGTTATTGACGATGAATTTTTTGGAGGCCGCCATTGCCGCTACCTTCTTAAGAAGCTCGAGCGAGGATACATCTTTATACTGGGGATCCGTATTGGGAAAATGCTCCCCTATATCCCCCATCCCCATCCCGCCCAGTATCGCGTCCGATATGGCATGGAGCAGAACATCGCCGTCGGAATACCCGAGAAGCCCTTTTACGTAAGGGATCTCTATGCCTCCCAAGAACAACTTTCTCTCCTCTACGAGCCTGTGTATATCGTACCCCATGCCTATTCTCACCCCGCACCTTCTTTCTTTAAGTTCTTCAATAAACCTTCATATCGCATAAACGCTTATCCTGTTAACAGAATAATTTTATGAAGGTGCGGGGCTCATAACAGAGCCTCCGCTATTTTAAGGTCTTCCCTGGTGGTTATCTTTATATTCCTGTATGAACCGGGCAATATCCTGACCTTTACTCCCAAGCCTTCCAGTATGAAAGAGTCGTCGGTAGCCCTTTTTGCGCCCTGTTTTCCATACGCTCTTCGTATAAGGGCCGTCCTGAAAGCCTGCGGCGTCTGGGCCCTGAAGACATTACGCCGGTCTATAGTCCTCTTTACAAAACCGTCGGGCCCCGAAAGTTTTAAGGTATCGCTTTCCGGGACGGCCGCCGCGCAGGCCCCGTACTTTGAGGCCAGCCTTATCGCGTCCTTTATCATACCGGCCGATACGAGCGGCCGGGCGGCATCATGGATAAGCACTATGTCCGGATCCCCGGTAATGGCGTCCAGACAATTCTTCACTGAGTCTGCTCTGGTCTTTCCTCCGGCAACGATATTTTTTACCTTGCGAAAACCGAACCTCTTTACGATAGCCTTGACGCGCCCTATCCGGTTCTTTTCGGAGGCCACTATTATCTCGCTGACACCGTCCGCCGCTTCAAGGGCCCTGATGGCGTAGTAAAGAATGGGCTTGCCCGAGAGCATCACAAACGGTTTTCCGGTCTTAAGGCCCAGCCGGCTGCCGGATCCGCCTGCCGGAACTATGGCCGTTACCCTCGCCCCGCGCTTTCTTCTACCCGCCTTCCTCCTCTGAGAAAGTGCCGGGATCATCTCTTCTTCCAGGCGCCCTTGTCGCCGTCCTCGAGTCTGGCGAATATCATGCGCCCGGCCGAAGTCTGCAGGACGCTGGTCACTATAACCTTGACGGCCTGTCCTATCAGGTGTCTGGAGTTGTCTATTACGACCATGGTGCCGTCGTCCAGATAAGCTATCCCCTGATTATGCTCTTTTCCCTCTTTCGATACCCTGACATCCATGGGCTCTCCGGGCAGCACTACCGGCCTCAGGCTATTCGCAAGCTCGTTTATATTCAATACCGTGACATTCTGGATCTCCGCCACTTTGTTCAGGTTAAAATCGTTCGTCAATACTTTAGCCCCGAGCAGTTTGGCCAATCTTACAAGCTTCGCGTCCACCTCTCTTATCTCCGGGAAGTCATCCTCCTGTATCCTTACGTCCAAAGCGGTGTTCTTCTGGATCTTGTTAAGGACGTCCAGCCCCCGGCGCCCTCGGTTACGCTTCAGGGCGTCCTGCGAATCGGCTATCTGCTGCAGTTCCTTCAGGACGAATCTCGGTATGACTATCCTGCCCTCGACGAAATGCGTCTGGAATATATCGGCTATCCTTCCGTCTATTATCACGGAGGTATCCAGGAGGACTATGTCATCGTTACGGTCCTGCCTGACGAACTTTACATACGGTATTATGAGGTTGAACTCGTCCTTGCCTCTCATGGCTATTATCATGCCAAGGTAGCAGAATACGAGCATGAATATTATCTGGATCGAGGAGAAGAGCTGCATCGACATCGGCACGAGCTTTATTACACCGGTGAGCACCCACGCCATGAAGAAACCGAAGAGAAGCCCGAATACCGCCGCCGAAAGGTTCCTTATGGAAAAACGCCTCATCCCCATCTCTATCAATATAATGACTGCCGAACACAAAAGTCCCAATACCAACCCGCCGATACCCCAGACCATATTAAAATCCCCGAGAAGCATCCCTATGTAGTAACCTACCACTACCGACAGAAATACGAAAAAAAACCTTAAAAATATTATGGTCATCTTATGCCTCTCCTAGTTCCTGGGCTTATTTAAAAGCTTCCAGGGGTGGTCTTTTATGTCGGCCGTAAAGGCCTCCAGGTTATTATATATAGCGTCGTCGTTTAAAAGTTTTCCGATGGTGCCGTCGCCCTTCTTTATCTTTTCCACTATCGCCCTGACCGAATCCGATAATGCCGCCAGATCCTCCGTTATCTTCTCCATCGAGACAGGATCCTTGCCGACAAGCGTGCCGTCGGGCAGAACAGTGGGAGCCCCGGGGGTGCCGGGAAATATCTCAAGATATTTCTCGCCCAGAAGTCCGAGCGTATTTATCGTAACTACGGCGTCCTCCTCTATCTTTACGCTGTCGTTGATCCACGCCGTCAGTTCGGCTTTCGTCTTGTCATCCTTCGGGTCATGAATTATCTGTATGCCCTGGACCTGGCCTACCCCGACGCCGGCAAGCCTGACAGGCGCCGAAGACCCTATGCCGCCGGCAAAATTGAACAGCACCTTCACCCGGTATCCCGACTTCGAAAGATTTATGTCCCCTATAGAAAAGACTATCATGAATAATATCGCTACGCCTATAAGTATGAACACCCCCACCTTCAGTTCAAAAGTCCTGGATTCGTCCATTTTCTCCCTCCTCAAGTTTCTCTTAGTTTTGATCTTATCACTTACAACTTAAATAAGATGCTCGAAGTCTATTCCCTCTGTTATCGGCCCCTTCCCGGCGCCGGTTATGAATTGGCGGACTACGGGATCCTTCGTATTCTTGAACTCATCCGGAGTGCCCGTAGCTATTATCCTGCCCTTATATAACATCGCCATCCTGTCGGCTATCTTATAGGCGCTGGTCATATCGTGGGTAACGGCGATGCTCGTAACCTTCAATTTATTATGCAGCTCAAGTATCAGGTCATTCACCGCGTCACCGGTTATAGGATCTACGCCTGTCGTAGGCTCGTC
>CAZYZC010000058.1:0-7113 GCA_964650985.1 uncultured Planctomycetia bacterium
TAGAAAAGAAAATGAAGGAGGCCCAGACTAATCCCAACATCTTCTCACGAAGAAAAAGCCTCTGGCAGTCAAAGCCGCTTTCTAAGTTCTCAGACAATTGGATAGATTTTGATGGAAATAGGATCCCTGCTGAGTTTGAGACTGAGGCAAGGCGTAATCCGGAAGTATTTAAAAGGGACTATCTGGCTCAGCCGTCTCTTGCCTTAGAGCCTTATTTCAAGAGGATGGACTTAGTCGAAGTTTCAATAGATCCTAGCATGAAACATTCCGTTGACGAATATGGCAAGTTTATACCATCCTTCAAAGGAAAATATGGAAAACAGTATTTCGTTCACATAGACCTATCTCATAAACGAGACGCTACAGGTTTTTGCATGCTGCATATGGAAGACGACGTTATTATTGTGGATTTAATGATGCAAATAAAAGCTCCGCCAGGAGGTGAGATAAACTTCTCGGATATAAGAGCAAAGATTATAGAGTTAAAGGATAGAGGCTTTGATATAGCCGGTGTTACCTTTGACGGATGGAACTCCATAGATATGATTCAAATATTAAATGAGAAGGGTTTTAATTGTGAAGTATTAAGCGTGGATAGAGATACGGCAGCCTACGATACTCTTAAAGACAAGATATATACAGGTAAGTTTAAGTGTTATAGATATGAGCCATTTTTAATAGAGGCAAGCAGGCTTGAGTTGAAAGATGGCAAGAAAGTAGATCATCCGCCTACTCACGGAGGTTCGAAGGACGTGAGCGACAGCGTGGCCGGAGCAACCTTTAATGCCATCACTCACAAGAATAATTTCATGTGCTGGGTCGGCGGTAAGGACAAGGGAAAGACTCAGGAAGAAATTATGAAAGAGCAGGCTACATATGAGGCAACGGGACTGGTTCCCTATAATTACTTTAGAGGACGCAGATAATAATAAATTATTAGAAACCCAGAAGCTTAGATACGCTTATATCAAATGCCTTGGCAAGCTTTTCAAGGCTATTTAAGGTAGGAGAGGAAGGCTTCTTACCTTCAAGTCGCTGAATATATTTGTATTCCAAATCAGCAAGACCCGCCAGCTTCTCTTGCGTTAGCTTTTTCTTTCTGCGTAGTGCTTTTAGATGCCTTCCAAATCGTATATTGATATTTTCCACGCAACAATTCTCCCATAAAAGTCCATCTCTTGACACCCACGATAGTAGGTGATACACTTCATAATAGACTTGCTTTCCAGTCGATTTAATGGCATTGATTGTGACTGGGAGGCGTCTCAGTATGGGGTATATATTCCTTATAGTGGTTATATTAGTTCTGTCCATCGGAGCCAGTCAAAAGGGATGCGGTATTAAATGCTTTTCTTTCAGCTGTCGATTTAATAGAAACGGCAAGTGTGGAAGACAAGAGATAACAGTATATGACAATACGGTCACTGGGCTATGCCTAAATCATACTGAGTCAATGAAAGACCGTGTTATCGAGCCAATAATGAAAAGCAGTTTATTTGGTAGTTATAAGCACAAAACCTGTATCTCTGTTAGGAGCTTTAAGAAAACCCAGGAAGCGATGTTGGACGATAAGCTGCTTAAGAATTCCAGTGTTTTTGCAAAATGGCTGAGGAAACAGTTAACCCCAAAGGAGGAATAATATGGATAAATTTTCAGACGAAATTAAAGCATTCATTGATTCTTCAAAGTGGACATATGCCAAGATGTATCCTAAGTGGCAGCATTGGTATATTGTCAGAAAAAATGTAGATGAGGGAATGTTTATTAAGACGGTTGAGTATATCAGGGCAAATGGTTATGATGGGCGGTTTTATAAGCAGACGAATAAATATTTTGATGATGAGAAGTATAGTTATTGGACTATGGGGTCTCCGATAAAGGAAACCGAAATTATCAACCGCTGCTTAAAAGATGAAACATACGAAAAGCGGTTGGCGAAAGGAACATTACCAAAAGAGGGGAAGTAAAATGATATGTTACATAGGGATAAATGTAATTAAGGAGGGGTAGCGTGATAATTAATAACAATACAGGGCCGCAGACGATAGGACAAATAAAGCGGCATTTCGAAACGGGGAATCTATTCCTTTCGCCCGAAGATTATCAGCGTGAGAATGCGTGGGATTTTGACCAGAAGAAACTACTTATTGATACGGTTTTTAAAAAAATGGATGTACCAAAATTTTATCTATGGAAAATCGATGAGAAAACTCTTGCAGAAGGATATCCCGATTTGAAAATTAAGGAACATTATAAATCAGTATTACAGCAAAAGCGAATCCAAAATGATGACCTTAATCCCTATATATATGAAGTAGTAGATGGGCAACAGCGGATCCGGACAATGCTTGAATATATAGGTGTTGCCGCACCAAATAATAACGTATATAGAGGCACATGGCATGAGGCTTTTGTATCGTTGAATGATACGCCGATCGCAAAAGGAAAAAAATATGCACAACTCAACCCAGAGCAGCAATGTACATTTGACGAATACCCTCTTACAATTATGGTGCTCGAACAGGCTACGATCCATGAAGTCAGGGACATGTTCCTTCGTTTGCAAAACGGAACGCCCTTGAATGCACAGCAAAAACGAAACGCTATGGGGTCTGAAATAGGGCGAATAGTCCGTGAAATATTGATAGACCTTCCATTTTTCAAAAATACCGTATATTTTGACAACACGGACAGCGGCCATAATTTGGTGGCGGCACAAATGCTCGTGATCGAACTTAAAGACATGATAATCGGCTGTTCGTCTAGACGATTGGATAAACTTTATAGAGATTATAAGAACGTACCTATCGATAACGCGATTGTTAGTAGGGTCAAAAAAATAATTATTATCCTCGGAAAAATATTCCCAGTAACTAATCCCCGAATGAATCGCTCGTATGCCCTTAGCCTTTTCTGGGCGATTTCTAGAATTATGAAGGATTATGATATTATGGACGCCGAATATAAACAGATTACGGATAATTTCGAAGAATTAGACCACCAGAGACTGCTTGCCATGGATCGTGATTACTCAAATAAGCCCGATGATGAAATATACGAAGATCTCAGTTTGTCTATGGCGCGAGGAACTGACGGGGCCGATGGGATTAGTACTCGTCATGATATTTTGTGCCAATTCTTGTTTAGAAACGTACGCCTTATTGAACACACCGACCTTGATCCGTTGCGAGCTTTCAGCCATGAAGAAAAGCTTATAATATACCGAAACGCTAATGGCATATGTCAACTAGAGCATGATGGCAAAATTTGTGGTCGTCTTATTGAATTCGATGATGCTGCTGTTGATCATATTAAGCCTCATAGTCTAGGAGGAAGGACCGAATTAACTAATGGAAGAATTGCCTATAAACTGTGCAATATTTCTCGCAGTAATAGAGATGATTTTGATCCACAAACAATGTGTCACAAACGAGACACGCAAGTAAGATAGTCGATAGTCATTTGTACACTTTCTTGCATAGTTGGAAGTTAAAGGTTCGTAACCCCATTGGTAATATGGTGGTTTTAAAAAGATACGGTTTACCCCGTCGTCCCCGCCACTATAATGGTTTATTAAATAGTTCCTCATGGCTGGACTTAACCGTTCAGCCCTTTTATTACTACTCAACTAGATGAGGTGCAATGATAACCGTGTCAGCTAGGCGTATGTATCCAGAATCCTAAAGGGGTCAGATTTAGCCGTCACAAAAACATATGGTATTTTTTAAGGGACACTTGGACAGTTTTTAGTGGCTCTCTTAAGAGATGTTTTTGTGACGGATAGCCTTATAGTCACAGCCTTTGCTTGCTCTCCAAAATCTATTGACATATTTCTGTAAAAATAGTATGATTTATCATATTGTATTAAACTGTAATAAACTTAACCATGAATAAAATCCTATTGACTAAAGAAGTTGCGCAGATCCTCCGTTTGCATGAGGAATATGTGCGTGAACTGATACGCGAGCGCAAGCTAAAGGCTTATAAAGAAGGCCGACGCGGCGGCTACCGTATTACTATGAAAGCGGTTGACGCTTACATAGCCAAAAAACACAAAGAGATGGAGGTATCTAAAAGATGAAGCTGCTATATATAATAGGAAGTTTGGTGTCATTTGCTTTGAGCTTTATCGTTCATCGCTATTTCCAGCAGTTTCTTGTCTTTGGCATAATCTTCATAGTCCTCTATGTGATTGAGAAGAATAGCTGTGATATATCGGAGCTCAAGAAAACCATCGAAAAACACAATGAGTTGATTAAGACGGATATTGAGGAATTGAGAAAGCAATAAATATTAGTAAAAGATAAAATGACGTTATTAAAAAGGAATGATATGAAAAAAACATTCATAAGATTATGTTGCATAATAGCATCAGTATGTTTAATGACAGTAAATTATTGTTTTGCGATAGAGGCTGGAATGCATACGGATGAATTTTTATTCGTTGATGCTTATCTCAACTGCTTGGCAAATTATTCAAAGGCTGATTACTTGGATATTTCTACTCAAATGGATTTTTATTCAACAGAAAGAAATGTTAGTTATTCTAGAGAGGATGTTTTTAATAACGATTCCATGAAACAGTTAAAAAAAGAGCAGGAATCTATCTCTAGCATGATTCTTGTAGTGGGCAACTATTCTGATTCATCAATTGGTAATGTTAAAAAAGCAGCAAATATTATTTCGAAAAAATATCATAAAAAACAAGCCTTAAATGTTAAAGCACAAGATGCGTATTTTTATACGAAAACAGGGCAGTTTAAGGCTGGCATTATGACTGCAAACGAACTATTAAATGAAGAGAAAATTATTAATGGAGATGATTATTGGCAAGCCGTCGAAGAGGGAGAGCTGATAAAGGAAATCTTGTTTCCAGGAATCACTGTTATAATGAGATCAACATATGAAGAAAAACGAGATCCAATAGCATCTATTGGCAATTCTGTAATGAAAATAACGCACGAAGAGAGGGATCTTCTTTTAAAAAAAGTAATGCAACTAAAAGAACGTTTTGCTGACGCGCAGCACTTAAAAGACTGGTCGGTGAAGTTCTTTCTTCAGGACATCGAACGATTTCTAATGATAAATTTTCCGTGCTTAAAGATAAACAAAATAAAATAGTGTAGAAAATATGGACTTAAAAAAAGTAATATCACTTAAAGATTTTTTTCATAAGGCTGATGATTTTTCCAAAAAGATCCATGATTTAAACTGTCGCCCGAAAAATGGATCTGGAGTTTTGTATCGAGGGCAAGCTGACTCAAGTTGGCCGTTAGAAACTACTTTGGAGCGGTATTCCGAGGATTGCATTAGTTTTAGCAAATATTTTAACTTCCTGCAGAAATTGAATTTACCCGCCTTGGATTTTTTAAAATCAATGACTCCGGGGTCGTTTAAACATGATTTTGATAATATTGACAAAGATATTCTATCGGCTTTTGCATATGTCCGTCATATTGGCGGGCCATCGCCGCTACTTGATTGGACGAAAGACATAGATGTTGCGCTTTTCTTCGCATTCAACAATGTCCCGGATGCCGTTAAATATGTAAGTGTATTTGTTTATATATGTGGTTGTTTGCCAGGCCATGGGATAGCATCTATTCCCAGGGTTCCTTTGATCCGTACAGTTTCTCACGAAGAAGTTAATGAACTTTTAACTCATCAAAATCACCTACTTCAAAAAAGCCAATATAGTTATTGTATTTTTGGAGGCGGAAGTTCTGATGTAGTGTTTGCTCCGCATGAAGAGCGATTCAGGATAGCTAAAGAAAACAACGCTTTTAATGGTGCTGATTTGTGTGTAAAATTTGAGTTGCCAATTCATTTGCGTCAAGATGTATTTGAATACTTAAAGGGCAGAGGCGTTAGTGAATATTGCCTCTTTGGAACTGATGGTGCATACGCAAGGACCAAGTGGGTTGAATTGTTTGGAGCCAAGAAAACCATTAACCAGAAAAATCTGAAATGAAAGAGTTCCTAAAGCTCAACGGGATACCATGCCAAAGACGCGCACCTTTAAAAAATAGGAAAATAATATGAAAAAAGGATTTTGTTGGAAATGTATTTCTTTCCAGACAATAAAAGATGACAACGAATCATGGAGGGAAGGAGTTTGTTCCAGGTGCGGAGTCTCATATAAACCGAGTGGATGGATTTGGGTAATGCTTATTGTTATTATTTCAATTATTGCAGGAATATTGTCAGGATTGAGGTAATACATTACAGCTGATTATTTATCAGATAAACAGCGTATGAGGAAAATATAATAGGGATGGTGGTTATGAATAAGATTCAGGAAGAAGGTATTAAAGCAGCGCACGTCTTGTTTGCCGCTATGGAGGGCGTTAGTGATTTGATAAGAGAAAGTGCGACTATTAAACTCAATGACGAGCAGGAGTCGCAAGCATGGATAGAGTTCTTATTATATTTTTTGTTTAATATTAGTAACGATATTCAGAATGCTAAGCTATCAGAGCAGGAACGCAATGACATGTCTATGTCATTATTTGCCGAACTCCACAGTTTTTTGATTTCTAAAGGAAACTATGAAAGCATATATTTACGATCTGTAAGTCCAGAAAAAGCAGATAAGTTGAAAGACTTAATTTCAAAGCATGCATACTGTTTTAGTCTAAGAGATTTTGTTAAGCTGTATGACAAACGCATGGAAGAATATAGGTCTTATCGCCGCGCTCCAGAACCAAATGGCGGGATGAAAGGTGTTTTAGGATGGGAGTTTGCGAAAAAAATAACAAAGTTGATAGGCGGCTACCAAGATCCGGTGGCTACGCATATGATGCAAAAAAATACCCACGACACCTATATGGTTATCAACGATTTGCTGCATAAATTTGTTTTAACGAACGCGAATGATGATATTGAACCTCATGATGCAGCAACCTACACAGACCGAGGATTAGCCTGTTCTGATCAAGGTAAACTCGACCAAGCTATCTCTGACTATACTCGAGCGATCGAAATCGATCCACTTTATGCCAGTGCCTACACTAATAGGGGCAATGCCTATGCCAGACAAGGCAACTATGACCAAGCCATATCTGACAATGCCCGGGCGATTGAAATTGATCCCCTTTTTGCTATTGCCTACCA
>CAZYZC010000059.1:0-5662 GCA_964650985.1 uncultured Planctomycetia bacterium
CGCGGCGACCCCAGCATTCAACGCGTCCTTCAGGAATGACGTCCACTTGCCTTCCGGCGGGATATCTTTTATGACCAGCGGCGCCGCAGCCGACAATATCTTATCCGCGTCGCCCAGCGTCCTGGTCTCAAGGCCCAATAAAGCGTTTGCGAGAGGAAGATAGAATGCCGTTTCAGGAAATGCGAGCGGAAAGCCAGCACCCTTAACTTTTGTCAATCTACCGAGATGCTCCCCGGCTTCGGAAAGGATCTTACGCGCGCCGCTCACCATTAGCCCGGCTACAGCAACCGTCGTTATTTTATCGGCCATCCTACAGTCCCGCCGCGTCCAGCACTTGCGGCACTTTCTTGTCCCAGCCTATCGGCATTATATGTACGCCCCGGCATAATGGCTTGAGTTCTCTTATAAGGCGCCCAGCCATGGCTATCGAAGCGGCCGCTTTGTCCTTCGCCGCCTCCATCTCCTTAACGATATCTTCCGGGACGAGAACCCCGGCAACGTTCTTATTCATAAATCTGGCCATACCGGCTGATTTCAAAAGCACAATTCCGGCAAATACCGGCACTTTTATATGACTGACGGCAGCGACAAATTTTTTGAAGAGCGCGACATCGTACACCGCCTGGGTCTGGAAGAACCCGGCGCCGGCTTCGACCTTCTGCTCCATCTTTATTATCTCGGGTTCCAGCGGATCCGCGCCGGGATTGACCACCGCCCCCAGACAGAACTTTGGCGACCCCTTTAGCGGATTACCCTTCATATCCTTGCCGGACTCCAGCGTCCTGGCCGCCTTCAAAAGCTGGACGCTTCCCAGATCAAATACGGGCTTCGCCTCGGGATGGTCCCCGAGGGTCGGATAGTCGCCTGTCAGTATAAGGACGTTCTCGATGCCGAGGACGCTGGCGGATAGGAGGTCGGACTGAAGCGCCAGCCTGTTCCTGTCGCGGCACGTCAGCTGAAATATCGGTTCGATGCCGCGCTCTTTCAGAAGCCGGCACATCGCAAGGGAGCCCGTCCTCATCACCGAGCTCTGCAGGTCCGTCACGTTTATCGCGTCGACGCGCCCTTTTATGAGCAGGGCATCATCGAGCGATTCTTTTACGTCGGTGCCCTTGGGCGGGCCTATCTCACTGGTAATGATGAACTTCCCGTCCCGTATCTTATCGCAAAACGTCATAGATTAACCTTAAACTGCCTAACAGTGTTCCTCATGAGTATCGTCGTCGTAAGCGGCCCCACGCCGCCCGGGACCGGAGTTATGTACGAAGCTTTCTTTGCGGCGGCGTCGAACTCCACGTCGCCGACTATCTTGCCGCCGGCTTTATTTATCCCGACATCGATCACTATGGCGCCGTCCTTTATCCATTCGCCCTTTACGACCCCGGGCTTACCGACGGCCACTATGAGCACCTCGGCCCGTTTCACGTGTTCGGCCAGCGCGCCGCGCTCGTCCGTGGCGATATGGCAAACAGTCGTCGTGGCGAACTTATTCAACAGCATGAGCGCCAAAGGCTTCCCGACTATATCCGAGTGCCCCACCACCACCGCCTCTTTGCCGTAAAGCTTTACCCCTGTCGATTCCAACAGTTCCATAACAGCCATGGCTGTACAGGGAGCTATCCTGTATTGCCCCAAAAGTATCCTGCCGAGGTTCTCGGGGTGCACGCCTTCGGCATCCTTACCGGGGGCTATCATGCCCGCCAGGGCCTTCGGGTCTATGCCCTTAGGAACAGGCATCTGCAATATGACGGCGCTGGTCGAGGTATCTTTATTTAAATGGGCTATAGCGCTTTCCGCCTCGGATTGCGAAACATCTCCCGGAAGGACCTTAAGCTCATACCCGATACCCGCGGATTCGGCGGCCTTCTTCTGCGCTTTTACATATACGGCCGAGGATTCATTCTCGCCTATCTGGACAGCCGCAAGCTTCGGCCCCCTGCCGTGTTTGGCCTTGAGCGCCGCTACTTCGGCGCCGAGCGCCGTTCTTATCTTTTCCGCTATCGGCTTTCCCTCGAGCAATATAGACATTTTTTCTCCTATACGCTAAACGCTATCCGCTATACGCTACTCAATTACTTCCTCGCACATCTCGAGAATCTCTTCCTTAAGCGCGGGCAGCTCTTCTTCAAGCCCCGCCAGTACGCCGTGGACCCTGCCGACGTAATCCATATCGGATATATACTTCAGGTTTATATAGACGTTGAACTTCGCGGAGAAGAAGGCGCCTTCGAGAAGTATGGCGGCTATCGCGACATCGGTCATCAGGTTCTTATTGCCGCATTCGGCGATGACCTTACACAGCCTTAAGGCTTCAGAAGATATCTTACACACGTCAAAGGGAGGATTGAGCGCTTCCTTGTAGAAAGGCCCGATCTCATCTTTGCTCTTGCCGGACGCCTTAAGAGCCTCGGACAATTTGCCGTAGGCGTCTATATCCTTGTCTATCAGGGCCTCGAGCTCCGAACGGTAATTCCCGGCCCTCACCAGGACGTCGGCGGCCTTGTCCTGACAGGACTTGTACGCCGGATTGCCAACGGTATAATTAGCGACCATGGAGATGAGCCCCGCGCCTATAGCCGCCGAAAGGGCCGCCGCGCTGCCTCCCCCGGGAGCCGGCTTCTTTGCCGCCAGATCGTCGAGATATACCTTTATAGCTTTATCTATGTACATAGATCATTCTCCCTTTCGAATCGATATCGATCTTCTCTCCTATCGGCCGTTCGGGCAGGGCCGGCATCGTCATGACATTCCCGCATATGGCGTACAGGAACCCCGCCCCTATGGAGGGCCTGACATCATTTACCGGGAGAATAAAATCCCTGGGCGCGCCTTTTAATTTCGGATCGTGCGAAAGCGAGAGGTGCGTCTTCGCCATGCATATCGGAAGCTTTCCGAAGCCCAGCTTCTCGAAAACCTTTATATTCTCTTCGGCCTTAGCGGAGTAACTCACGCCGGCGGCGCCGTAAATCTTCTTCGCGATAACCGCTATTTTTTCTTTGACCGGCATGTCGAGCGGATAGAGGGGCCGGAACTTGGTCTTCGTCCTGCAGGCGTTCACCACGGCCCTGGCCAGCTCCGCGGCGCCTTTTGATCCCAGGCGAAATGCGTCGCTCGTGACGCAGTCGAAAGCCCCTATCTTAAAGGCGCGCGCTTTTACCATGGCCAGCTCCCTTGCCGTATCTTTGGGAAAACGATTTATGGCCACGATCACCGGCAGGTCGAATACGCGCGCGTTCTCTATCTGCTTATCGAGGTTGACACACCCTTCTTCAAGGGCATCAAGATTCTCTTTTGAAAGCTCCTGGTCGAGCGGACGTCCCACAACCATCGTGTATCTGCCCGAATGGACCTTAAGAGCCCTCACCGACGCCACGAGTACAACCACGGCCGGCACAAGCCCGCTCGTCCTGCACTTTATATCCGCAAACTTCTCGAGGCCGCAGTCGGCGCCGAAACCGGCCTCCGTCACCGCATAATCGGCCAGCCCGAGAGCAATCCTGTCCGCGACTATGGAGCTGTTACCGTGGGTAATATTCGCAAAAGGCCCCGTATGTATAAAACAAGGCGTGCCTTCGTTCGTCTGGGCCAGATTCGGCTTCAGGGCGTCCTTTAATAACACGGCCATCGCTCCGGCGACCTTAAGGTCCTCGCAGGTGACGGGCTTGCCTTTTTTGTCCAGCGCCACGACTATCCGCCCCAGGCGTTTTCTTAAGTCCTGAAGCGATTCGGATAACGCGAGTATGGCCATTACCTCACTGGCCGCGGTTATATCGAAGCCCGTGCTGCGTTCCAGGCCATGCCCTCCGCCGCCCATTCCCACGCGCACATAGCGCAGGGATCTGTCGTTCACATCCGCGACGCGCTTCCAGAATATCTTGTCGACGTCGATATTTAATTTATTGCCCCTGAAGATATGATTATCGAGAAACGCCGCCGCAAGATTGTGCGCGGCTTCTACGGCGTGGATATCACCCGTAAGATGGAACCCTATATTCTCCTGCGGGACTATCTCGGCCCTTCCACCTCCAAGGCCGCCGCCCTTTACGCCGAATAACGGCCCCAGGGAAGGCTGCCGGATACAGGCTACGGACTTCTTGCCGGTCTTCGCCAGCGCCATCGCCAAGCCGATGGTGGTGACGGTCTTTCCCTCACCCAGATGCGTCGGCGTTATACCGGTAACGACTATGTATTTGCCGCGGGGCTTGGACGCCTTCAACAGGCCCAAAGAAACCTTGGCTTTAAAATCACCGTATAATTCGAGATATTTGCCGGATATCCCCATGCGCCTGGCTACGTCTCTTATTGATATCATATTATGCTATTATCTTATTATAAAGAGTGGCTTTAGGTCAATACAATTTAAGGCTTTGTTCCATTACAGGGCGGAAGCTCCGCCTGTGGATCGGAGAGGGGCCATGCTCGATAAGGGCCTTCTTATGGGCCTTGGTGGGATAACCTTTATGGCGCAGGAAACCGTATTGAGGGTATGTTTCGTGATACCTTTCCATGATCCGGTCTCTTGTGACCTTTGCTACTATGGAAGCCGCGGCAATGGACAGGCTTTTGGAATCACCTCCGACAATCGACTTCATCGGGCAGCCGGTGGATAGCTTCATCCTGCCGTCCACTATCACATAATCCGCCGGGAGGCCCAGGTCATCGAGAGCCATCTGCATGGCCTTGATGGTGGCCCGATATATATTGATGGAATCTATCGTGTTTTCGTCAACGATCCCTATACCGACATGGGCCTTCTTCAGGATCTGGAGGTAGGCTTCATCGCGCTTCTTCGGAGAGAGCTTCTTCGAATCGTCTATATCGCAGGTGAAATCCGTGGATCTTAATATGACGGCGCCGGCAACCACCGGACCGGCTAAAGGGCCCCGCCCGGCTTCATCGACTCCGGCGACGAGCTTATAACCGGACTTATTTAGTCTCCGCTCGTGGGACAGAAGGCGAATCGACCTTGTGGTGCTCGATCTTTTCATCAACTTTCGTATCTTTCCCTACTTTGCGTTTCAGGTAATAGAGCTTCGCACGGTTGACGTCGCCTTTCTTCATCACCTTTACCTTGTCGATAGAAGGTGAATGTATCGGGAGGACCATTTCGACGCCCTCGCCGTAAGAAACCTTCCTGACGGTAAAGCTCTCGCCGAGGCCGGAACCGGCCCTGGCTATGACGGTGCCTTCGAAAGTCTGGATCCTCGACTTGCCTTCTTCGATGATCTTAAGCTGTACATCCACCGTATCTCCTACCGAAAACTTCGGCAGCTCCTTCTTCATGTACTTCGCGCTGATAAGATCTATAAACTTCTTTTCCATTTTAACTTATCCTTTCTTTATCTTTCACCTGACCCGTTTTTTTAATCAAATCAGGCCTTCTCTCTCCGGTCCTCCTGAGAGCCTCGGCGCTACGCCACTTTTCTATTTTTTTATGGTCCCCGCTCAATATCACCCCGGGAACCTTCATACCCATGTATTCGGCGGGCCTTGTATATTGAGGATATTCCAAAAGCCCTTCTTCAAAAGATTCGCAGGCCGTCGAACCGCTATGCCCGAGAAGCCCGGGGACGAGTCTCGCCGCCGCGTCTATGAGCACCAGCGCCGGCAGCTCCCCGCAAGTCAGTATATAATCCCCTATCGATATCTCCTCGTCCACCAG
>CAZYZC010000059.1:5762-6972 GCA_964650985.1 uncultured Planctomycetia bacterium
GTCCTGACGATAGCCGACGGCGTCGCGCCCACTCCGAGCCAGTACTCCGCCCTCTCCTTCTTCACCTTGACATTCGCCGGATCCGTCTTCGGGTCGTAATAACCCAGTATCTCTATCGGCCTGGAATCGCG
The DNA here is from genome assembly GCA_964650985.1 of uncultured Planctomycetia bacterium. Classification (GTDB taxonomy): domain Bacteria; phylum Omnitrophota; class Gorgyraeia; order 2-01-FULL-45-10; family 2-01-FULL-45-10; genus JAPLMF01. The sequence goes on from CAZYZC010000059.1 coordinate 5,894, forward strand.
GGCCCTGTGCTTATCGATGACTATTATCCTGTGGAACGGCTTCTTGAGCGTCCCCATCCTTTTGAGTCTTATTACCGCTGCCATGTTTCCTCCGTATTTTAGCTGCCGGGGTACCTACCCCTGTTTGTCTTTCTCTCTCCGGATATTCGCTCCCAGCGAATTGAACTTTTCCTCGAGTTTCTCGTATCCCCTGTCCAGATGATATATCCTTCTCACATCGGTCCGCCCTTTTGCGACGAGTCCGGCAAGGACCAGCGCGGCCGAAGCCCTTAAGTCCGACGCCATGACCGGCGCGCCGCTTAAATTTTTTACCCCTTTTACTATGGCGTTCGGCCCTTCAAGCAATATCTCCGCCCCCATGCGGTTCATCTCGCTTATATGTATGAACCTCTCCGGATATATCTTCTCCGTTATCACGCTTATGCCTCCGGTAACGGACATTAGGGTCATGAACTGCGCCTGCATATCCGTAGGGAAACCCGGGTACTGCAAGGTCGTTATATCCATCGGCCTTATGCGCCTGACGTACCTTGCTCTAAGGCCCCCGTGCACCTTTGTAACGTCTAGGCCCGCCTCGAATAATTTATCCACGACAGCCACCATATGTTCAAGCCGCGCGTGTTTTAATGTTACATCGCCCTTAGTTATGGCCGCCGCTATCATGTAAGTGCCGGCCTCGATCCTATCCGGTATTACCGAGTGCTCGGCGCCGTGGAGCTTCTTCACGCCTTCTATTGTGATCCTTGAGGTGCCCTGCCCTTTTATGCTGGCGCCCATCTTCACGAGGAAGTCGGCCAGGTCCACGACCTCCGGTTCGCAGGCGGCGTTCTCTATGACAGTTATGCCTTTTGCCAGCGTCGCGGCCATCATCGTATTGTCGGTAGCCAGGACGCTTGAACCAAAATGTCCGCCGAGATATACGCTGCCTCCGCGCAGGCGCTTACCGTCGGCAATTATGTATCCCCTCTCCACCTTAATGTCGGCGCCGAGCGCCCTCATGCCTTTAAGGTGCAGGTCTATAGGTCTTGAACCGATGGTGCATCCGCCCGGATACGAGACTTCCGCCCGTCTTTGCTTAG
>CAZYZC010000060.1:0-5206 GCA_964650985.1 uncultured Planctomycetia bacterium
AATGTTCGAGCACATACCTGTACAGCCCGGAGTCCTTAAGGAACTCCGTCAGGATGGCGTGGACGGATCTGGTGTCGGCGTCTTTCAGAAGGGCCTTTACCGCGAGGACGGCCTTACGCATCCGTTTTTCGTCTGAAAACTTGACCGCCGGTTTTGAACCGGAAGCGTAAGAGAGAAACTCGCCGAGGAACGTGACCGACGCGTCCGTCTTCTTCGCGAGGTTTACGTAATTTAAGAACTTCAGAATATCCGTCTGGTCGAGCCGCATATAATCGGACGATACTACCTTGTAGAGCGCAAGGTCCTTGGGCCCGGTGTCGGAAGGGTCGATATCGACTAGGTCCAGCGCGTCCAGGAGCTGTCTGACCCGTTTCTCCCCGGCGATATCCTCCTTGCCGTCGGTAGCGTAAGGGATGCCCGCCTGCAGGAATGCGTCTATGACCTTAAGTATATCCTTTCTCTTGCGCACGAGGACGGCGATGCCGTTGTAAGGATGCTCGCGCCCCCCGGCGCTCTTATCCTCACGCCGGAGAGTCCTCTCTTTAAGCTCCCTGACCTTGTCCACAATGAAGAGGAGCTCTTCCTCCTCGGTGGTGAACTCCCGGAAAAGGATCTGCCTGTCGGGATAATTTTTTGTAGCCTCCAGAGGCTTGTCGGAGGTACGCTCGGACGGGGGTATCATATTTATCACCGAGCGCGAGACATCGATAAGGTCTTTCGAGGATCTGTAGTTCTCTTTCAGGTTGATCGTCTTAAGTTCCGGGAAACGCCGCCCAAGGAGCGTAAAGTTATCGACGCTTGCCCCCTGAAAACGGTATATCGACTGGTCGTCGTCCCCGACAAAACAGAGATTGGGCGATTTCTGGTCGAAGAGCGAGAAGAGAAGCTCGAGCTGCGACCCGTTTGTATCCTGGTACTCATCCACCATCGCGTATTTATACCGGTTCTGGTACTCCTCCTTAAGCGCCGTCTCTTTCTTAAGGGCCTGGGTCGCGTATATTATCATGTCCTCGAAATCGTATCTGCCCCGCTCGTCGAATATATTGGGGTCCTTGCCGTCCTTAAGCTCTTCGTACCTGTTGTATACTGTCGAAAAAGCTTTCAGCCTGCCCCGGTACTTCTCCTCCATTTTGTGATACAGGCTTTTTTTGGACAAGAGGTACTCTTTAAGATCGGCCGACCTTATCCCGTCCCTTTTGAGCCTGCTCATGGTATTCAGTATCTCTTTCAGATACATATAGGGCGACCCGAACGGGCGTATATCTTCCAGGCCGCCTGTATTGTCGAGTATATATTCCATGACGCGCATACGCTCGACATCGCCCAGCTGTATCCTGTCGCCTACATAGTTGGCCATCTCTTCGGATTCCTGTATGATCGAATTCGCGAAACCGTGGAATGTCGACACTTCCACGTCGTAGCCCGGCCGGCCCATCACCTTTGCCAGGCGCTCTTTCATCGTCTTTGCCGCGGAGTTCGTATAGGTAAGTATGAGTATGTTCTCGGCCTCGGCGCTCTTCTGTCCCGTGATCGCCGCCGTCCTCACGGAAAGGAGCTCGGTCTTGCCCGTGCCGGGCCCGGCCAATATGAGCATGGGCCCTTCGGTCATATCCACGGCTTTCTTCTGGAGAATATTGAGCTGGCGGTAGGATCGCTGGTAGTCGTTCATCCTAGGGATGACAATAGCTTCTTTATTCTGGATATCAGGGCGGTATCCCGCGTATAACTGTAACCCGTTGTGGAGGCGGTCCGGTCGGCTATAAGTATCTTTTTCTTTACGAGATCTTCGAGTGTCGACTTGACCTTGGCCCGGTCCTCCCCTATCCAGGTGGCGACACCGCGCGGGGTATCTATAGAGGACTGATTCTCGTGAAAGAACTTAACTATCTTGATGTGGAGAGGAGAACCGAGGGTCTTTATTTTATCCATATAACTCCCTCTCCAGCATCGAGCGGATGTCCTTCTTCCCGATGATATTCAGGAAGGCTTCCACTATCCGCGGGTCGAACTGGGTGCCGGAGTTCCGGCTTATCTCGTCCATGGCTTCGTCTATCGTCTTTACCACCCTGTAAGGCCTGTTCGTTATCATCGCTTCGAAAGCGCTGACGACCCCCATTATTCTGGCGCCGAGAGGTATCTGGTCCTTCTTCAGGCCTTTCGGATATCCGGTGCCGTCGAAATGTTCGTGATGGTACAGTATAGTCGGCAATACGGACTTGAGCGCTTTCATATGTTTTATTATCTCTACTCCGGCAGCCGGGTGCTCCTTGACTATGGCGTATTCCTTTCCCGTCAGCTTTGTCGGCTTTGTGAGCACTTCGTCCGGAACGACTATCTCGCCGGCGTCATGCAGTATCGCGGCGTATTCGAGGCTCTTTAGCTCTTCGGAGTCCATATGCATCACCTGGCCCATCGCAAGCGATATCTTGACGAATGAGGCGCGCGGCACGAAGGTCCCCGGGGCCCTGGTATCCAGCACCTTCGCCAGGGACTTGATGCTGCCCATCGTAAGTTTTTCCTGCTCCTTATAGAGCTGGGCGTTCTTTATGGCTATTACGGCCTGTTCCGCCAGGGTCGACATTATCTCCTGGTCGGACGCGGAGAAAGGTTTATCGTCTATCTTGTCATATACGGTTATGACCCCTATAACGTCTTCATCTATCAGGGGCGTGGCGAGATAGTTATCACCTTTTATGGGCCGTCCGTATTTTACGGCTTTACCCGGAGCCCACTTACCCACTTTCACTTTCTTAAGCCTGGTCTTCTTTTCTCGGAGATCTACGGTGGTCTTCGGGATCAGGGTCTTCTTCCTGGCGTCGACGAGCTTTATGGAGCAGCGGTTGGCCCTTATGATCTGAAGCGAAAGCCTGGCTATGCGCGGCAGAAGCTCGTTAAGGTCAAGCGTCGAGCTGATCAGCCTGTGTACCGTATGCACCGTGGAAAGGGCTATCGCCCTGGGGCGGATGGTTTCATAGAGCTTGGAAAGCTCCAGCTCCTTCTGTATCTCCCTGACTATGGTATCGGTAAACGCGGAAAATATATCGAGTATATCCGGGGAGACATCGTCTCTTGTGTAGCAGGTGCCTATGTAGCCGTAAACCCTGTCGCCCTGCGTGATGGGGTAAACAAACCCATGCAGGCCTTCTAAACACTCAAACCTGGTAAGCTTTTTGGTCTCGGAGGCTTTTTTTATCACCCCGAGTATCGACTTGGCGCAGGGCTCGAGTTTTTTGCCGCGCCCTTTCTTTATGCAGGGGCAGCTGCTGCCCACGAGCTTCTCAATATCTCCGATTTTTGGCGAGGGGCGCTCAACTATCCACCAGAGCGCCGGTTTTATGAGGCAGCCTATGCACTCCTCCTCGCGCTTCAAGCTCATGCTCTTCCTGAGCTTGTCGAAGAGTTCGTTCTGATATATTTCCGCGGTATCTTCCTGCATCATAGCCATTATAGAGCCGCGACATGCATCATGTCAATCGAATCTTGATTCCGCTCGCAGATAGCGATAGTTTTGCGTTATCCGCAGTATCAATGCTTTTAGCATGAATTAAAAGGCTACCCGGCCAGCCCGAAAGGCTATAGACAGACAGTAGGCGCAAAATTTGCAGTGGGCTTCGCCTAATTTTGATCTCAAGAGAGATTAGATTTTATGTGGCTATATAGTTTATATGTGTTCTTATGAGGGCGATTACTCTTAAATGTTTTATCATAACTAATACCTAATCAAAATTTACGGCTCAACCCACGTGGCCCGGGTAGCCTTTTTACTCTATAAAAGCTTTATTCAAGCGAATAAAACCAAAACTACCGCCCTATCAGCTCGCTACACGTGTCGAAGGAAAATCAGCGATAGGTAAGAGATTGGCTGATTTTCCAAAGAGAGTTCGAGAAAAATTTTTTGGGTGACATGGATGGTTTTTCCTCCGGAAAAACCTACCTTGAGGACCGCACACGGAAAACATGGGATGAGGGTGCCCACCGCTTAGGATTGCGGCTGAATAAAGCGATACCATGTAAGGGGTCAGATGTTGAGGCAATCCTTAGTGGGCATACAGACATACCACGAGTTTAGGCTTATTGATAATGAACCCCATGTTTTCCACGGAGGACCGAAAGGTTGAGCCATGGCAGGACCCAAAAAATTTAGTTAGAGCGTTGCTGTCTTTTATACTCGCTCATACGGCTCGAAGAACTTCTTGTACTCGTCGAGCGCGTAGCGGTCCGTCATTCCGGCGATATAGTCGCATATGACGCGGTACTTGTCCTCTTTTCTGATCCGCGCCTGCGTCGTGGGAGGAAGCTGTTCGGTCTTGTCTATATATACCTCGAAGAGGCTTGTTATGAACCTGTGAGCCTTCGATGACATCCTGACGACCCTGTAGTGTTTATACAGCTTCTCGGTAAGGAATTTCCTCATAGGCGCGCGGATCGCCTGCATCTCTTTAGACATGACGACCACCCTCTCGGGGATCTTGAATACGTCCTGGGGCCTCTTTATCTTAAAGCGCTTTATATTGGCTTCTGTGCGGCGAAGCAGGTCCGTAACCTGGCTGTTTATTATGGAGCTTATGATCTGGTATTTCCTCACCTCGTCCTTTATGCCGGGATATCGCTTCTTTATCTCCCTGTCCTTCTCCCTCCACAATTCTATGGAGTGAAGATCCTCTTCTTTTATAAGGCCGCTGGTTATGCCGTCGTCAAGATCGTGGTTATCGTAAGCTATCTCATCGGCGATATCGACAGCCTGGATCTCTAAGAGGGGCGATCCGTTCATCTCAAAAGGCGTTGCGGGCCTCGGCCTGTCGAAAGGCGTCGAATGTTTTATTATGCCTTCTCTGACCTCGTAAGTGAGGTTCAGTCCCGGAAAACCCGGATACCTCTCCTCGAGATAATCGACGACGCGCAAACCTTGCGAATTATGTTCAAATCCTCCATGGTCCTGCATTATTTCCTGGAGCGCGTCCTCTCCGGAATGGCCGAACGGGGTATGTCCGAGGTCATGCGCGAGGCTTATCGCTTCGACGAGGTCTTCGTTCAGTCCGATGGCCCTGGCTATGGATTTGGCTATCTGGGAGACTTCCAGGGTATGGGTAAGGCGTGTGCGGTAGTAATCGCCTTCGTGGTTGACGAATACCTGGGTCTTGTATTCGAGGCGGCGGAACGCCGTAGAGTATATTATCCTGTCCCTGTCGCGCTGGTAACACGAACG
>CAZYZC010000060.1:5306-6970 GCA_964650985.1 uncultured Planctomycetia bacterium
GTAAGGAGCCACCATCACGTGGCCGTTATTGTAAGGGTAAAGGTTCAGCATCGAAAAAGAATGTTTTGACCTGTCAATTATATGCCGGCTATTTTTATTGCCGCCGCCCTTCCCGCAGAAGATGCAGCCCTTCCTCTTTCTCTGGTATATGTATTTACTGCGCCAGGGCGCCCATATCTTATCCATAATATCAGCGCTTCTCCTCTTTCAATCTGGCTCTCGCGTCCTCGAAGAACGGTTCGGCGAATTTTGACTGCCAGGTGCGCTCTTCGAAAGACCTCTCATTCACCATCTTGAGGAAATTTTTGAAATCTTCGTGATAGCTGCCGTATATATGGAAGCTGTCGCTTATGTCCACATATCTGCCGACCGTGACTTCGAATCCGGCCAGCTTCTGTATCCGGCCTGCCATGGCGCGCTGCAGCTCGGTGAGGGCGAATATATTCATGAAGCTCGCCTTGTAAGCGTCCCTGGAGCGCCAATGCGTGTTCATGTTGAGCGAATAGCTCCTGTCGTCCGTTTTTACAAGCCGGCACCATATTCTCTGCAGGCACGGCGGATCGTCGGTAACGGGATCGAGTAGAGCGTTCCATGTTATGCCCTGCGCGCGCCTGGAATACGGCGTCTCGGCAAGCTTCTTTACGATATATGCGAGCTGATCGACGACGGAGCCCTCTATGTCGTAGCGCGAAAGCCTCTGGTGGTAGGTGTAGGTCCACTTGCCTTCCTTGGGATTTATCCAGTGGTTGTGTATTCCTGAAACCACCTCCTGCCGGTATACCTCGAGATCTTCCAGCCCTCCGGGGAACGCCCTGTGTATCCTGGGTTCGGCGAAAGGCTCGTCGACTACCATGATCATCGTCGCGTCCCTGGACATGGGGTCACCGGGCTTGTCGTATTCCGTCTTTATGGGGAGCCCTTTTTCCCACGTATCTATAACTGCCTTCTCCCATGCCTCGGGAAGGGTCTTAGCGCTCACCGTTAATACCGGTATATTTTTTATCATAGCTGGATTATCTTTCCTTCAATTGCATCGTCGGTTACCTCAAGTATCCCGAAAGAGTTGATCTTCGCGAATACGGTATCGGTAGGGCTGCCCGGATTGAAGAAGAGCACGCCGTTTTTCGATATATTCACGGGCGAGTGCGTGTGGCCGAAGACTATGGCGTCCACTCCGATGAACTCGGAAGCCACGGTATCCACGAGACCGGCCGGGGCGCCGTAACCGTGGATCAGCCCTATCTTGAACTTTCCGATCGCGACGATATCTTTCTGCCTGAGTTCGTTCCGGATAACTTGCGAATCCATGTTGCCGCACACGGCCCTGGTCGGTTTAAGTTTTCGCAGCTTGTTCAGGACCTCGATCTCGATGAAATCTCCGGCGTGTATTATCATATCGGAGGCATCGATCTCCTTATAGACTCCGGCCGGCAGGTCCTCTGCCGTTCGGGGCATATGCGTATCAGAGAGCACCACTATCCTCATCCCGTTAGAGATATTAGTCGTTCCGTAGTCTCTAACGGGACTCATATAGACGCAAGCCTCTTTTTACCATAGAGATCCATGAGAAGATTTACAGCCGCGCAATCCCACACGGCTATCCTCAATTCCTTTGCCAGGAGCTTTGAATTGTCATCAAGGCCTCCGAGCGCTATGATGACCTT
>CAZYZC010000061.1:0-6925 GCA_964650985.1 uncultured Planctomycetia bacterium
CGCTTGCCGATATTCTGGGTGACGAGAAGAGGCTGAAAGCGGGCATTGCGGTGGCCGATGATATAAAGAAGCTTAAGTCTCTAATTGCCTTCGAACCTGAAGGGTTCGTTGAGCTGGCAGGCCTGGCGGTCAAGGCGGGAATAAAGCACGCCGGTATACGCGGTCTGGCGGCCCTCTTATTCGGATGCAGGATATCCAAAGGTACGAAGTGCTCCCGATGGGATTCTCCGACGCTTACGCGCGAACAGATAGTGTACGCGGCTACCGATGCGTGGGTATGCAGGGAGATATATTTTGAGTTGAGGAAGCGAAATAAGGGCAGTGACCATTTAAGCCATGGCTAAGATCAAACTGGATCTGCACGGGATATTCAATAAGGGCCGGGATATTGAGAACGAGCTCAATAGGGTCATAAATGATGCTATTGAGAAGAGGATTGCCCTCGTAGAGATCATCCCCGGGAAGGGAAGCGGACAGCTAAAGAAGCATGTATTGAGGTTTCTGGACAAGCCGGAGATAAAGAAGCTGTATCACAGGGTAGAGAAGGACAGTAATAATTTTGGACGCGTATTTGTCCATTTCAGGTTTTAACCGGTTATAAGGGAAGGCTCGTAAGCGGCATGGACGTGTCAGAAATGGCACGTCTTTTTTTATTTAGAAGATTTTTGCAACAATTTGGGCAATTTCTGCGTCTTATATATGGGGGCATGAAACGCCTGTACAGGCAGAAAGAGGAAAAAATGAATTTTCTATTGACAAGTAATACAATTGTATATACAATATGAAAAAGCTTAAATGGAGTCCCTTAAAGAGTTCACGGCTTAAGAAGGTACGCGGTGTGTCATTCGAGGAGATAGTGAGGGCGCAATTCATTACTATTAGGGATCATCCTAAGAGGGATGGGCAGTATATAGTGTGTTTTTACCACAAAAGCTACGTCTGGGCGGTTCCGTGTATTGAAGAAGAGGGCTATATCTTCTTGAAGACGCTGTACCCCAGCAGAAAATATACAAGAATGTATGAAAGGGGAGAATTGGTATGAAGATGAGACGCATAAAATTAACTAAATATGAGCAAGCAATCGAGAACAGCGTTTCGGAGTACGTTCCAGCTTCGAAAGAAAAAATCGAAGAGATAGCCGCGATGCTTGTCGCTTACAAGAAAGACGCCGTGCTGAATATACGGATCAACAGCCAGGACCTGAAGGATATTAAGAGGAAGGCCGAAAAGTTCGGCGTTCGCTATCAGACATTTATATCCGAGATTCTTCACCGCGTAGCACAGGCGTAGGGAAAATATGGGGACGGTTCAAAAAGTGCTACCCCATGACTCATGACCAGGTTGGCACCAAAAGGACAGCCCTCAATAACCTCCGGTGAGTTTTGCGATAGAGTAGATATATGCAATTGCTTTGCCTTACAGATGTATATTCTATATAATATAGTCGTCCACCGATATGAATATACAGACACATTTCAGTTTTCTCTGGGGGCGTGATTTTGGGCTCCTGATCAAGATAGTTATTGTATCAGCGCTCTGTCTTTTGATATTCCGGCTGATCAGCCGCCGCAGCCTGCCCCGAAAAGCGATGAAGCTCGTCTATGGGCTCATCTTTCTTCCCGTACTGATCCTGCCTGTTTTCAGGTGTTCCTTTAAGGTGCCTTACGTATTCTGCCGCGTCTGTCCTTCCGGATGTTCTGGTGCAGATATCTCTGCCCGGTCGGCACTATTGCCGGGATCTCGGAAACGTTGAAAAAGAAGAAGGATAAATAGGGAGGACTAAGATGCGTATAAAACAAGGTGTTGCGGTTTTGTCGGCGATGGCGGTAATCTTTATTTATTCTGTTGCCTCGTGTGCTGAAAGTATCGAACCCATCAAGCTGCCGGCCCCTCAAACGGAGGGCGGCAAACCGCTCATGCAGGCGCTGAAAGAGAGAAGGAGTCTCCGCGAGTTCAGCGGGAAAGAACTGCCGCTTCAAGTGCTCTCAGACATGCTTTGGGCGGCGTGCGGGGTCAATCGTCCCGATAAGGGAGGGCGTACCGCGCCTACGGCTAAAAATACGCAGGAGATAGACGTCTATGTAGTGAAGGCCGAAGGGGCCTATCTCTATGACGCCGGGACCAACATGCTTATGCCGGTACTGGCGGGGGATATACGGGCGGTGACAGGCAGCCAGTTTTTCGTTAAGGATGCCCCCGTAAATCTCGTCTTTGTGGCGGACACTTCAAGGATGGGCGGTATGGACGCAGCCGCCATGGACTTTTACTCCGCTACCGATACGGGATATATAAGCCAGAACGTATATCTCTTCTGCGCCTCCGAGGGATTGGCCACCGTTGTGCGCGGGTGGGTCGATAAGCCGGCTTTAGAGAAGGCGATGAAGCTCGGCCGCGGCCAAAAGGTGATCCTGGCGCAGACGGTCGGTTATCCTAAGGGCAAATAGCCGGATGAAGAGCAAAGCGCCCCGTCCGGCAAAGCTCCATAAAAAGAACCTCTTCGCCATATATAATAAGCTGCTAGAGTCTTACGGCCCGAGGAAGTGGTGGCCGGCGAAGACGCGCTTTGAAGTGATCGTGGGCGCAATCCTCACCCAGAACGTCTCCTGGCATAACGCCAAGACGGCCATCGATAACCTGAAACGCGCAAACCTCCTTTCGCCGGAGAATATACTGAAGGCGCCGTGCGGGCGCATCGCCTGCCGCATAAAGTCCTCAAGATTCTATAATCAGAAAGCGAAGAAACTTAAGGCGTTCTGCCGGTATCTCTCTTCAGAATATAGCGGTTCACTGGACAGGATGTTCTCTAAGGACACGGATCTTCTGAGGGATGAGCTCCTCTGTATTAAAGGAATAGGAAAGGAGACCGCGGACTGCATCCTCCTCTATGCGGGCAAGAAACCGTCATTCGTGGTCGACGCGTACACGAAGAGGTTCCTGGCAAGATACGGGCTTTTGAAAGCTATCGCCTCCTACGACGAAGTGAGAAGCTTCTTTACGGAGAACCTTCCGGAAGACGTGCGTCTATTTAACGAATACCACGCGCTCGTCGTCCATCACTCCCATTTTGTGTGCAGGTCAAAACCGCGGTGCGGGGTATGCAAAGTAAAGAAGATCGGCCGGGGTCTGTATTGCCGGCAATTGATGCATCTTTAGGATGACTTTTAGTGTGACGCGATATCGATAGGTTAATTTCCGGCGCGGACTTGTATTCCCGTAAATATATGATATCCTTTTTCTGTGTCACGATATCATAAAACTGGAGGGCGTGATCCGGAATTTATCTTTAATTTTTACCGCCGGATTTCTTTTGTTTACAGCGCCTGCCGTGTACGGCGCTCCGCAGCAGGGTGCTGCCGGGGAAAATTCGAAATTCCAGTCATGGATCGGCCAAGAGACGGCCACGGGGGACTGGGGCGGAGCCCGCAGTAAACTCGAGGGCCGCGGCTTTACGGTCTCCTCGAACTATACCGCCGACATAGGCGGCAATCCAACCGGCGGACTTAAGCAGATCGCGGTGTATTCCAGTTTTCTGGATCTCGCCCTGGCGATGGACTTCGAGAAGATAGCCTCCATAAAAGGATTGGCGTTGACGATAAGTAGTTTTCTCGCCTCCGGCAGGAATCTCTCCGCTTTGATCGGTAACTTCTACGGCGTCCAGGAGATATATGCCCCCGGGAATTATTACTTCGGCCAGCTCGACCTGTCGCTGTCCGTATTGGACGATACATGGACATTTGAAGTCGGCCGTTTATTTGCCGGCGACGTTTTCGCAACGTCTCCGTTGTGGCAATACTACCTGACGAGCGGCGTTAATAATAACCTGAACTCCATGCCCGCCAACATATTCTTTCCGGCCTTTCAGGTGACGTCGTGGGCTACAAGGGTCACCTACCAGCCTAATAAGGATTGGCACATTATAGCCGGTATTTATGACGCGAATCCGAAAGTATCGAAGATAAACAATCAAGGCGCCGATTTCAGCTTCGAGATGGACAGCGGCTACCTGGCCATAGGCCAATTGACATACAAACATGGCCATAATCCGAAAGAGAACGGCCTGCCGGGAAGTTTTTGTTTCGGTTCCTACTACGAAAGCAGTAAATTTCAGGATCTTGCCAATCCGGGCAAGACGTGGCGCGGGAATTACGGCTTCTACCTTATATGCGACCAGATGATATACCGCGGCGATTGGCCGGAATTCACGGGGCCGTCCCATATGAAGTCCGAAGCCAGCCAGGCTGAGCGCACCAGAAATCCTTATCACCCGCAGACCGCCATATCCGCAGACCGCCCTAAGGGGCTTACGGTGTGGGGCGGGGCCTACCTCGCGCCGCAGGAACACACGAATACGCAGACATACCAGCTCGCCGCCGGTCTGGTCTATCAGGGGCTTCCTCCTAACCGCGATCTCGATGTGACAGCCTTCGGTATCGTCATGGGGCACTTCAGCGATCTCCTGGACGGGCAGGGCATCGAAACGGTCCTGGAATTTAATCACAGGTTCCAGCTCGGGCCCTGGTGCTATTTCACGCCAGATATTCAGTATATCATCCATCCTAACGGCCAGACCAACATTGACGACGCCCTTGTCCTGGGCATGGAATTAAGTTTCAACTTTTAATAACCACGGAGGTTTCTATCATGTCCGATATCCCGGCTGTTCCGAAAATAAAACAGGCAGTGGATGAGGCGTATAAGCGTTTCGCCGCGATCGCCGACGGTAAGAACGCGGATTACATTCCTTATCTTGCCAAGGTTCCGTCCAAGCTCTTCGGCATCGCGGTCGTGACCGTTAACGGGGATGTGATCGAAGCCGGTGACGCCCGCTACGGGTTTGCCGTTGAATCGATATCGAAAGTATTCAATATGGCGCTTGTGTTGGAAGACATAGGGCCAGTGGCGCTGCGCCAGAAGATAGGGGCCAACCCCACCGGAGAGCCTTTTAATTCCGTCATGGCTATCGAACTCCATCGGGGCAAGCCGCTCAACCCTTGCGTCAATGCCGGCGCCATGGCGACCGTGAGTCTCGTCAAGGCGTCATCGGCGGATGAGCGCTGGAACCGCGTCTTAGGCTGCATGTGCGACTTCGCCGGAAGGAAGCTTTCTTTAAATGAAGAGGTATATAAGTCCGAGGCTGTTACGAATCAGCACAACCGCGGCATCGCGTGGCTGCTGGACAGTTACGGCTATATGTATTCGGACCCCATCGAGGCCTGTGATGTTTATACTAAGGGCTGCTCGGTGGATATTACGGCTGTGGACCTGGCGACAATGGGCGCTACGCTGGCGGCAGGCGGCGTCAATCCGGTCACAAAGAAGCGCGTTGTAACTGGGCCCCACGTCTCCAAGATACTCGCGGAGATAACGATGAACGGTCTTTACGATTCTACCGGCGACTGGCAATACAAAGTCGGCCTGCCAGGTAAGAGCGGAGTCGGAGGAGGGATACTTGCGGTGGTGCCGGGCGTGATGGCCATAGGAACATTTGCGCCGCCGCTCGACATCTTCGGCAACAGCGTGCGCGGCCAGCTTACCGCGGAGCATCTGTCCGACAGTCTTAAGCTGAACCTGTTCGCAAAAGGAGGTAACTTATGAGCATTGACGCCCGAAAGAAAGGCGGTATTGCGGCGGCAGCCGGAATGAGCGTGCTGACGCTGGCCATCATGAATATCACGGCCGTCGTGAGCCTGCGCGGGCTTCCGGCGGAGGCCGAATACGGCCTGAGTTCGATCTTCTATTATGTCTTTGCGGCGATATTCTTCCTAATACCGGTTTCGCTGGTGGCGGCTGAACTGGCGACCGGCTGGCCGGAAAAAGGCGGGGTCTTCCGCTGGGTGGGCGAGGCCTTCGGAGCGCGATGGGGCTTCGTGGCGATATTTTTATTGTGGATAGAGTCGACCATCTGGTTCCCGACGGTGCTTACCTTCGCGGCCGTCTCGATAGCTTTCATAGGTTCCGGCCAGGCAGCCGATCAGGCGCTGGCGGCGAATAAACTCTACACCATAGCCGTTGTCCTCTCTGTCTATTGGGCAGCCACGTTCTTTACCCTGCGCGGGATCAGGTCGTCTTCCGGTATCGCGAAATGGGGAGGGTTGTTCGGGACGATTGTGCCGGGGGTAATGATCATCATGCTGGGAGCGTTCTACTTATTTCAGGGGCGGCCGCTCCAGATACCCCTCGGATGGAATAAATTGATACCGGATCTCACCAACTTCAATAACCTGGTGCTGGCCGCCAGTATATTCCTATTCTATGCGGGCATGGAGATGAACGCGATCCACGTAAAGGACGTCAAGAACCCCACGCGCAATTATCCCCTCGCGATACTCATCGCGTCGCTGGGGACCGTAGCGATATTTGTGCTCGGCACGCTCGCCATAGGCTTTATAATCCCTCACGCCAAGATCAATCTCGTCCAGAGCCTGCTCGTGGCGTACGGCGATTTTCTGAAGGTCTTCGGATTGAGCTGGCTTTCTCCGCTCGTCGCGCTCGCGCTTGCGTTCGGAGTGCTCGGAGGCGTCACCGTGTGGGTGGCCGGCCCTTCGGCCGGTATGGCTGTCGTTGGGCGCGCGGGATACCTGCCGCCGATGTTCCAGAAGTTTAACAAGCAGGGCGTGGCAAGCCGGATATTGCTTGTGCAGGGGCTGATAGTCACGTTCCTGTCGGTGATGTTCGTCGTATTGCCGTCGGTCCAGGCGGCGTACCAGATCCTGTCACAGCTGACGGTAACGTTATACCTGATCATGTATCTTCTGATGTTCTCCGCCGCGATCTATCTGCGTTTAAGTCAGCCCGACACTCCGCGGCCCTACAAGGTGCCCGGAGGCAATTTCGGTATATGGATAATCGGCGGCGCCGGATTGATCGGCTCCCTGATCGCTTTTGTCTTAAGCTTTATACCGCCCGGCCAGATCTCGACCGGTAG
>CAZYZC010000062.1:0-6918 GCA_964650985.1 uncultured Planctomycetia bacterium
ATCTTCCCTTCGGCAACCCACTCATCGACCTTGGACCGGTCGAATCTCCAGCCGTCGCCTTCTTTCATCGCGGGAAGCTTGCCTGAATTGACCCAATCCGTTATCATCGACGTGTCAACTTCCAGATATTTAGCCAGCTCTTCGGCCGTCAGTGAGCTCTCCTTAGCTCCGAAATCCGCCCTGGACTTCGCCAGCATCCTGCAATTCCCTTCGAACACCGCGCCTTCGGCCACGGACAGAAGGGGCGTCTTTATATCGCCGACCACACACGCCGGGGATATAAGCTTAAGCTCCTTCAGGGCGTTTATGTTGCCGTTTATCTTGCCGGCCACAATTATCGAGTCGCCTGTTATGTCGGCATTGATCACGGCGTGCTCGCCTATCATGAGGTTACCCTTCGTATTGAGAGTACCTTCGAACCTGCCGTTTATCCTCAGGTTCACGGGGTCTTTAAATATCATCGATCCCTGCATCGACGCGTCCACATCGAGCACCTTCTCTACCTCATGCCTCTTATCTTTCTTCCCCATCATAGCCACCTCCAATTTTTGCAAAACAAAAATTAATCCTGAGGAAGCGGCCAACGGGAGCTTCCGAAGGACCTGCGTAAACTCAATCCGCTTCCCACTTTACGCTCTTTACGCCCTCTAATCCCGATATGTCCTGCACTATATGATCGTCGTTCCTTGAAGTGCTGAGCCTGACTCCTATCTCAAACACCATATTGGTTCCGTCATCGGAGCGTTCCACCTCGAAATCGGTAACCCTCGCTCCGTATTCCGCCAGGACCTCTCTGGTGCCCTTTATCTGGTTAAAGCCTTCATGCGCTTCTACGATCAGCGTCTTGTACCAGTCCTTCCGGATCATGGCGTGCTCCATCCTGGAGAAGAAGAATAATGTAATGATCGTGATGACGGTGGCCGCTACGGCTCCGAAATACATTCCCGATCCGACCGCGAGTCCTATCCCCGCTACCATCCATAAGCTGGCAGCCGTGGTGAGACCGCGGACGGAAGACCTGGAGTGTATTATCGTTCCCGCCCCCAGGAAGCCTATACCGGTAAGTACGCCAGCGGCTATCCTGGCCGGATCACACGGAACCCTGGCGCTATAGACATCGAAAATATGTATGGATGTAAGCATGACGAGAGTGGACCCGACGCATAAAAGTATATGGGTCCTTAAACCGGCGGCGCGTCCGTGAAATTCGCGCTCAAAACCTACTATGCCGCTTAAGACAGCGGCCATTACAAGCCTTAAAAGAATAATCCATTCATTCAGCATATCGATTTTTTTCCTTTTAGCTTACCTTTAGATTTGGCTCAGCGTTTAAGTACAGATCCGACCTGTATCCCCTCTTGTAAAGCTCTTGGCCCAACACGCCTATCATCGCCCCGTTATCCGGACAATATCTGAACTCGGGAAAGAAGGCCTTAAAGCCGTTAAAACGTCCCGCCTCGGCCAGTTTTTCCCTTAGCATTTTATTTGCCGCAACACCTCCGCCAACCACCACTGAAGATGACTTTGTTCTGGCGCACGCGGCTACCGTCTTTTCCACGAGGACGTCCAGAGCCGCCTCCTGAAACGCGCGGCAGACATCCGCCGTCATCCGGGCGCTTTTCTCTCCTCCCTCTTCCCTAAGACCGCCCTTCCTTACGTAATATAATACCGCAGTTTTAAGCCCACTGAAACTAAAATCTAACGAATCTTTGCCGAGGTAACTTTTCGGGAAACTTATGCCGGCCGAGCCGTCGGACATCCTGGCCGTCTTCTCGATGATCGGCCCGCCGGGATATCCGAGGCCGAGTATCTTGGCGACCTTATCGTACGCTTCTCCCACCGCGTCGTCCTGCGTCTGCCCCAGAAGCGACTTCCGATCCACATCCCTGCAGTGGAAGAGCGCCGTATGGCCTCCGGAGACTACCAGCCCTACAAAAGGAAATTCCGGGATTTCGCCCTCATTAAGAAAAGCGCTGTAGAGATGCGCCAAAACGTGATTGACGCCTATGACCGGTATCCGCCGGCCGTATGAAAGCGCCTTAGCGAACGATATGCCCGTAAGAAGCGCGCCCACAAGGCCCGGGCCGCTGGTTACCGCCACAAGTCCGATATCGGATATCTTCTTCCCCGCGGCCTTGAGAGCCTCATCCACCACCTCGACTATGTATTCAACGTGATAGCGAGACGCTATTTCCGGCACCACGCCTCCGTACTTCTTATGGAGATGGAGGCTCGAGGTCACTATATTAGAAAGAACTCTCCGGCCGCTCGTCACCGCGGCGCCGGTCTCATCACAGGACGTTTCGATACCCAGGACGAGCTTCGTCATTTCACGAGATCCGATATGTATACAAACTCCACGCCTTCAGCCGCCATCGCCGGCATTAGTTTTGCCAGAGCCGCCGCGGTATCGGCCTTGTCGTGGCCGATCGCTATCGCATAACCTTTCCTGAAGGCCAGCCTGCGCGTTTCAAGCAGCCTCTTCTCCACGTCCGCCGCGGCACCCGATATATCCAGAAAAACATCCCGGCGGGCGTATTTGACGCCTGATGATTTGGCGATGTC
Organism: uncultured Planctomycetia bacterium; assembly: GCA_964650985.1. GTDB lineage: Bacteria > Omnitrophota > Gorgyraeia > 2-01-FULL-45-10 > 2-01-FULL-45-10 > JAPLMF01. Next base: position 2,566 of record CAZYZC010000062.1, read on the forward strand.
CCCGCATACGGAATTTGCGGATGTCAGGCTGTCGAAGAAGAAAAGTTTTTTATTTTTAAGTTCGTTGAAGACGAGCAGCATGATGCGCCTGTCCTCAGTGCCCTTGGATCCCATATGATTCGATACGCCGTCGATATACGGCACGCTTGCAAGCTCTTCTTTTAAACGCGAGGTTATCTCTTTATCGCTCATCGCCGATCCTATCGTCCCGGGCTCCTCTCTCACCAATTCCCCTTTAGGCTCGAGGGGCAGGTGCAGTATCGTTTCATACCCCCTGGAATGGGCAATCTCCGCGACCTTGACCGAGTAGCGCCTGTCCGGCAATACGGCTAATGTGATGGGCCGGCCTATATCCAGGAATTTCTCGATATTGTTGGTATTGTACCCGAAATCGTCTATTACAATGCCTATCTTAGGGTTCGTGAAATTCTTCTTTATGACGGGCAGTGCCGGTTTCCTGACTAAGGGGGTCTTGACGGCCGTTTTTTTAACGGGCGCCGGGGGCTTGTGTTTCGGAGCGGGCGCGGTCCGTCCCAGCATGAATCCCACGGCCAGCGCCGCGGCCACCGCCAGGGCGATCACAAGATACCGCTTATTATAGGCCTTCCTGTATCGCTTCACTTCTTTAGCTCCCTTAAATATTTTATAGCCGCTTCGAGCTCCGCATCCGGCTTACCGTCCGGTGAGTCTTCATCCGGAACACCGTCGGCAGATCCGTTTGACCCCACGATCACATCCGGAGTTATCCCCTCTTTCTTTATGAGCCTGCCGCCGGGAGTATAATAATACGCCGAAGTAAATCTTATGGCGGAACCATCCTTAAGAGGCGCCACAGTCTGTACCGAAGCCTTGCCGAAAGTCCTGCCGCCCAGTATCACCCCGCGCTTGTTATCCTGTATGGCTCCCGCGACAACTTCGGATGCGCTTGCCGAGCCTCCGTTCACCAGGACAGCCAGCGGATAATCCTTTACGGTAAAATTCCCGCTCGACCTGAATATGCCATTCTCCTCGGGAACGCGCGACTTTATCGATACTATAACGGCATCTTTCGGGAGGAACCTCTCTGCGACATCGGATGCCGTTTCAAGAAGGCCTCCCGGGTTGTTCCTAAGGTCCAGTATGAGAGACCTCATCCCTTTTTTCTCCAGCTTCTTCAGCGCCTCGTCCAGATCGCGCGGCGTATTGCTCTGGAATTCTATTATCTTTATGTAACCTACTCCGCCGCCCAGGAGTTCCGCTTTTTTTACGCTCTGTATCTTCACCATGGCCCTGCGCAGATGCACATCGAACACCTTGTCGTACTTTTCCCGCCATACCGTCAGAGTGACCATCGTGCCGGGATCGCCGCGCATCTTATCGACCGCCTCGGTTATGGCCGTCCCCTCCGTGGCCTTATTGTCTATCTTCACGATCTTGTCTCCGGGCTTTATGCCCGCGGCTTCGGCGGGGCTTCCGTCTATCGGAGTTATTACCGTAATGGTGCCATCCTTTACCGATATCTCGATACCCACTCCGCCGAACTCACCCAAAGCGTCGGACTCCAGCTCCTCATATTCATTCTTCTCAAGGAACTGGCTGTACTCATCCAGCGATGATAACATCCCTTTCATGGCGCCATGTATCAAACTGGTGGAATCTACGGGATCTACATACTCTGTTCTGAGGATACCTATGGCTTCTCCGAAGTTGTCGAGCTGGCTGTAAAGCGCCGTGTCGGATACCGCCAGGTCGACCGCTGATTTGTCATACCCGGTTATGGCCAGCGACAGAAGCGCGGCCAGGAAGACGGCGGATATCAGGAATTTTGAGAATTTTATCATGCGACCTATTCCCCGAACTCCTTTTTGAGCAGCTCGCTCGCCATGGCGGGGTTGGCCTTTCCTTTGGATTCTTTCATGACCTGGCCCATGAGAAACGCCAGGGCGTTCTTTTTGCCGGCCCTGTAATCTGCAGCCGACTTTTCATTCTTAGCCAGCACGGACCTTACTATAGACTCTATCTCGCCCGGGTTACTGACCTGCGATAGTCCCTTTTGATCCACTATCTCTTTCGGATCGCGCTTCGTATCTATAGCTTCTATGAGGACGCCCTTTGCCATCTTCCCGCTTATCGTCCCGGAATCTACAAGCTCCAGTAAATTTACGAGCCATCTCGGCGAAAATCCGAGCCCCCGTATCTCGAGGCCTTTATCCTTGAGCCTTGCGGATACCTCGCCCATGATCCAGTTGGCGATCGCCTTTTTGTTAGCATAAAATCCGCAGGCCTCTTCAAAATATTCCGCCATATCGATATCACTCGTGATGACTCCGGCGTCATACTCCGACAATCCGAGGTCTTTGACGAACCGCCTGCACCTTGCCTCAGGAAGCTCCGGAAGAGCCTTAAGAACACGCTCTACTTCTTTTTTGTCGACGACAAACGGAACCAGGTCAGGCTCGGGGAAGTATCTGTAATCCTCAGCCTCTTCCTTCGACCTCATGGGGTTCGTCGCCTCTTTATCCGCATCCCAAAGCCGGGTCTCCTGCCGTATCTTTTCACCGTCCTTTATCGCGGAAAGCTGACGCCTGGCCTCAAAGTCGAGCCCCGACCTGACATTCTTAAAGCTGTTCATATTCTTTATCTCGACCTTCGTCCCGAGCCTGGTCTCGCCCTTCGGCCTTAGGGATATATTCGCGTCGCACCTCAGGCTCCCCTTTTCCATATCGCAGTCCGACACTCTCAGGTATTTAAGTATCGATTTCAATTTGGTCAGGTACTCATATGCCTCGTCCGGGGAACTCAAGTCCGGCTCCGTCACGATCTCCAAAAGCGGCATGCCGCACCTGTTATAATCGACAAGGCTTCTGGCCGGTTCATGCATGAGCTTGCCGGCGTCCTCTTCCAGGTGCACGCGCTTTACGCGTATCCTCTTTACCTTGCCGTCCGACGGTATGTCGATAAACCCGTCATAAGAGAGGGGCATGTCGTACTGGGATATCTGAAAGTTCTTGGGCAGGTCCGGATAATAGTAGTTCTTACGGTCAAATTTTATAAGGTCCTGGATCTTACAGTTGAGCGCCAGCGCGACCCTGATAGAAAAGTTAAAAGCCTCACTGTTCAATACGGGCAGGCTGCCCGGAAATCCCAGACAGACCGGGCAGGTGTGCGAATTAGGCTCCGCGCCGAACCTGGTCGAACACCCGCAGAATGCCTTAGTCTTTGTGGCGAGCTGTAAGTGGACTTCAAGTCCGATCACTGTCTCGTAGCTCATAGCTTCGGCCTCTTGGTGTGGTGGTCCGTGGATTGTTCGAACGTATACGCCGCGCGGAATATCGTCTCCTCATCGAAGGGCTTCGCCATGATCTGCAGTCCGACAGGAAGGCCGTCTTTCGAAAGGCCGCACGGTATCGATATCGCGGGGATGCCCGCCATGTTGGCAGGGATCGTGAATATGTCGGAAAGGTACATGCTTAAGGGGTCATTCGCCTTCTCGCCTATTTTGAAGGCCGGGGTCGGCACCGTCGGCGTAACTATCACGTCGCAGGATCCGAACGCTTTTTCAAAATCCTCCCTTATCTTCGTGCGCACCTTCTGGGCCTTGAGATAATAGGCGTCGTAATATCCGGTGGAAAGGCAGTATGTGCCGAGAAGTATCCGCCGCTTTGCCTCGCTGCCGAAACCTTCCGATCGCGTACGCGTGTACATATCCACTATATTTTTTGCATCCTTGGCCCGAAGGCCGTACTGGACGCCGTCGAAACGCGCGAGGTTTGAGCTCGCCTCGGCAGGGCCCACTATGTAATATGCCGCCACCGCATATTCGGTATGAGGCAGGCTTATATCGACGACCTTCGCCCCCATGCCCCTCATTGCGTCTATCGCCTTCTTAAGGGCGGACTCGACTTCCGGGTCCATGCCCTTAACGAAATATTCTTTCGGTACACCTATACGCAGGCCTTTTATATCTTTTACGAGCGACCTTTTATAATCCGGTACCGGGATGTCTACGGAGGTCGAATCCATCTCATCGTATCCGGCTATGACGCCGAGTAACAGCGCCGCGTCCTCTACATCCTTAGTAATCGGCCCTATCTGGTCAAGACTCGAAGCGAATGCTATGAGGCCATATCGTGACACCCTGCCATAGGTAGGTTTTAACCCCACCACGCCGCAAAGCGCCGCAGGCTGCCTTATGGATCCTCCCGTATCGGAGCCGATAGCGAGGATAGTCTCATCAGCCGCGACCGCGGCGGCAGAGCCTCCGCTTGAACCTCCGGGGATCCTGTCGAGGTTCCAGGGATTGCGCGTCGGGCCATAGCAGGAGGTTTCGCAGGATGAGCCGAACGCGAACTCGTCCATGTTCGACTTGCCGAT
>CAZYZC010000063.1:0-6840 GCA_964650985.1 uncultured Planctomycetia bacterium
TCTTGTTAAAATCCTTCATCTCATAAGCTGTTTTGAAATCGCGCATTATGTTTACCATGCTCTCGCGCTTTTCCATCTCTGCGATAATATTTATCGCCGTCTTATTTTTAACAATACTTTTATAGTCGTTCTGCACGGCGTCTTCATATCGTCCGATTAGCCCATGCAGGTCCCTTAAAGCCTGTGGAGTAAAAGGAGTATTCACCCTGCTACTTCTAATCACATCGCGTATTCTGTTAACAAATTCATCTCTATTACAAATTAAATTGATCGCCGTGCTGATAGTCCGTGGAAGCTTTGAATATTCGTGTCCATATAAAGCATAATCTGTGCGCTTAAAATCAGATAGCCAATCCGGATGATATATCAAGCTTGCGACAGCAATACCCAGAAAAGAGAGCTTCCACGTCCGAAACGCTTCTTCTTTGGTAAATTTAAGCAACCCATAGTCGCGTAAAGTCTGCGCGGCGAATCTCGTATTCGTAAAACACCGAGTGGCGCCGATCTTTGCTTTTTCAAAATCCAGCGGCTTCAATATTGGCTTTATTTCTTCAATAAAGTTAGAAATGACAGAATAAACGTCGCCGCCTTCTTCATAGACAAGCAAAAATAAAAGTAACGGAAGTTCTAAATCATGCGGCCGAAGAAAACTTTTATCGATAGACTGTGATTTTCTTCCAATAATGCGGATCTTTCCGTCCGCAACAAAATCAAGCTCCAGATTTAAAACGTCCTTGAGAGATATTTTTGTTTCGGGGTCTGCGGAGTGAAAACGATAGAGATCGATAAGTTTTTCTAATATGCGGATTCTATTAGCCGTTGTATCTTTAATGTCATTGGTTAATTTAAGGTCAAGTAAGATCGACGAGTTTATGAATTTCTCGAATTTTGTTTTAAAATCGTTTTTGTTCATAATAAACCCTCGATTCTGATACTAATCAACTGCATAAATTGCGCTGAAACTAATCAAAGCGCGATGTGTCGCCATATAATAGCCGCGATGCGCTTAAATCTTTTATTGTCTGCATCACATCTGGTTTGTCCGATTTTTCAAGAAACCATTTCGTCAAATATTTTTGTCTTACCACGCGAACGTCAAAAATCATTTTATTGTCTCGCATGCCGGGCTTTAAAAACAATAACACATGGTTTTCGAATGTTCTTCCGAAAAAAGCAAAATTATCGCTTTGCCAGCGTAATATAATGAGTAGATATAGTCCATCGGCCATATTAACATAATCTACGAAGGTGTCTGAATTTATGTCTTTATATAGCGCAAACGCGTTTTCTTTTCCTTCTATTAGGTCAGAAACATCGGTATATGTAAAATCATATGGGGCTACCTTTACGCCAGACTTATCAACAGTCCAATTAAGAAAAGTGGAATAGATGGCCGACTCTCTTGTTTTACTCTTCCCATCGTTTTTTATATTAAAAGATAGATTTATACGAGTATTGTTGTCTTTAGTTTCACGATTATACTCCGCATCGACTTTTATAATATTAATCTCGGGTTGCATAAAATATTGGTAAGCATAAAATCCGCAAAGCATGGACAACAAGGCTAAAACAATACTGCTTAGCGCACGATTCTTGCCCCGCTCATTATTTCCAGTCTTTGCCTTTTTTGGCGACTTATTTTTAACCATTAAGAAATAATCCTCATAAAATAATCGAAATTCTAATTTTTTAATTTATTGGTTTAGATATTTATAAAACAGATCCTTCAGAAAATGAGCCCCGCGTCGGCCATAGGTATTACAGATATTGTCAGCATCTGCCTTAATCACCAGATCTTTCTCTCCGACCTTATAGAGGCGCTCGACAATCAACTGGATTTCTTCCTGCCTGAAAGTCGGCGTTGTAGCTTCCAAAACCTTTAGGAATATCTTCCCGATACGCTTGATGCTGTCTTCGTCATCAAACTTCGTTAAATACTCAATAAAAAACGCGGAACGATGCTGAATCTCGATATAAGGCGCGGAAAGCAAAAGCCATGCCTCCTTCTCCTTATCAATCTTATCAAGCCAGATCGTTAATTCAGCCATCCGGCTTAGGAACGAGCCATAAGATTCACCCAGTTTTGTCTTAATGGATTCACGCTCTCTAAAAGCCCATTCCCAAAATGCGATGACCTTATTTTTTGTTTCTTCGGAAGGCTCTTCTTCCTGCTCATCTTTCTCGTCTTTCTTTAGCCTCCGGCCTGATATTGACCAAAAGAAGCCAGCCACATCTTCCCACCGGCTCCGTTTCTCATCAGTATCTGCCTCATCGAGCATTTTCCAGAAAAGACTTGGTTGATTGTCTTCGTTATTCTTATTCAGAGACTCACCCATTTGGAGATATCCGATACAGATATGCTCCACAAGCCTTTCGTCTGCCCTGCCTTTAAATATCGTGCTCGTTAAAGCCTTTTCATAATTGGGCCTCATTAGAATATATAGATCTTTATATACACGGGCGCCGGTCAAATAGCCTTCCATAAACATTTGCCATTCAAATGCAGGCGCATCTGGTTTGGCGAAATAGTTTATTTTTTCAACCGTATAATCGTTGTCTAAGTATTTCATCTGTGGCAGATAAGACCCAAGCCAAACATACCCATCTATGCCTATAGGAAGAAATCTTTCAAACTTATCGCGCCCCCAGTTTTTTGTCTTTTTCTGTGTCACCCTCGCAACCCTTAAAGAAAATGACACATACGCCATGATTGTTCGACCAAGCGTAGTATTTAAAGCATATGTTAATGCGTCTCTCTGGGTATCTGGATTCTTCTCGCCCTTCAGTAATGGAAGTATTAAATCAAAAATCTGCTCTGTTTTATCAAAATACTTCGGATCAAAAGCCCGCTTATCATCCCTTGAACCATCGCCAATCAATTCAACGATCGCCTCTACAATCCAAATATACCGTCCTTTGCCACTATCTTCACCTTGTGCTTTAAGAGCTTCGGCGATAATGACATCTTTGCCCTTATTCAAATATTTAATACTAAAATCAATAACGTTATTCCAATCAATTTCACTTCCCGTATTCCAAGCCTCTTTTATCCCGCGGAATATTCGATGCAGGTAGAAATAATCCATGGATATAAAAGCACCAAGACCATCAGTGAACTTTTTAGGCTCTTCTTTTACGGCCGCCTGCAAAATATCCGCAAGCCCTTCCTTATCCGGCTCACCTTCAAATGCACCATGCCAAAAATCAGCGCCTTGAAAATCGGACAAATATTTTACTAGTTCAGCAATGGGTTTTTGAAGTATTTCCTCTTTTGTAACCGGTGATTTATGACTTACGAACCCACCTTTGAACGAAGAACGTTCAACGGCATACGGTTTATCGTCTTTGGGTTCGGCTTTTCGTTTCTCCTCTTCATACAAAGGAGAAAACTCTACGTTTTCACGTAAAGGCGATAACCATTTATATTTCCAGTAAGCGATGAGCTTATCGTCCCCTTTAGTTATGTAATACTGCGGGACATCTTTTATTAATGCCTTCAGCTTAGCTTTTAGTTCATCGCCAAAATCAGCATTGTGGTTTTGAAGCACGTCGTACATTTCAACTTCAAGATCGGATTCCGCCAGAACGGCCGGAACGACTTCGATCACTTTATTCAAATATTCCCGATAATCCCCCCAGAATTTATCAATACACAAAAGGACAAATCTTCTAAAAATAGGAAACTGATACCGGTTTTCTTGTAAGAATGCGTCCAAGACCTTCTTGCCTTCGTCCCGCTTTGATTCACACTTAGCCAGCAAAACATCCCGTAAAATGACGGTTAAAACATCTTCCGCGCCGCCACCATGTTCGGGGCCGCTTTTCAATGTCCGACACCATATGTGCGAATAATCCGAGAATAAACCTTCATGGATACCTAAAAGTTTTTGCTCATATTTATCCGCAGTATTCCAGCTAATGCCTTCTGGCATATTTCTTTTGATCTCAGCAATAAAAGCATCTTTTGTTAATGCAGTGAATGCGAAGCTCTTTAAATTAATTTGCGGCTCAAGATTGTGAAGCGCCCAGAAATCATTCTCACGATCTACCCCCTTAAGCTGATCGTCCGAAAATTGATTTACCATACCGTCATAGTTATCATCTTGAAACCTGATTTTCCCGGGTTTTAAGTTATCCGCAAAGACTCTTCCAACCTTAAGACGATAAACCGCGCCCCCGATCTCTAAGTCAGTGTAATGATCCTTTTGCTTGTACTCCAATGCCTTGCTTAGCCTATCTGCTAATTCAAAAACAACACGCAAAGAGCATTTTTTCCCAATCAGTTGGCTATGTTTCTTAAACGCGTCCAAAATCCAATAGATTTGCCACTCCATAAGGGCATCATCGCGTTTCGTAAAAGCATTTGCTTTGCCACCCGCTCGAATCGTAGTAATTGCGAAAATAATGTTTTCGGCATATACATAATCTGGAGCAAATTCATCGTTCAGAAATTTAGGTAAAAGCTTTTCTCCGATGTCGCTAATAGTCAGATCGCTCCCCAGCGAATGATCAGTCCATACGGAAAGCCATGTCTTCAATTTATCTACGGTGAGGCTCTCTTTAATGACTACAGATGGCAGATTATTTAATATTTTTACGCAATACCACCAGATATGATAATTATTGATACGCTTCTTATTAAGCGAAAATTGAACGATGTTTTCGATTATCTCAATCAGTTCCGTGCCATATTGGATATTTTGGACTACTTGTTCTGAAACCCGCTCAAGATAATTTAAAACATCCCAGAACAGAGCTTGCCCTTCTGCGGTATAAGAAATTCTCTCAGGATTAAAATAGCCATCCTCTTTTAAAGGAAGGAACCATTTTAATGACTTTGCACGAGCAAAAAAATATCTTGCCTGATCAACATCAGTTTTAACTAAGTAGAGAACCTGTTGTTCTTCTGTATTAAGACCGCTCATAAATTCTTCTCGATAATTTGATTAAAGCTATAGAATTCATCGCCTTTGCCATGTTCCTCAAAAACCTTGCGCCATGATGACAAGACCTCATCAATCTGATCATAGCCTTTTGCATTTATTGCATAAGGAATAACTGACATATGTATTTGATCAAAATACAGCTGTTCGTATTTCAATAACGGTTCTTCGTTATAATAAAATGGCAGTAAAATATAAAAACGATTCAAAAATGTTTTCAAAGACTTGGTGCCGCTACTATATTTTTGAATCATGAAATCAATTATTTCCATTTCATCAACACCGTACCCGACAAAAAGGAAACAATATTTTTCATCAAAAAATGCCGACTCTAAGAAACCCCTGAATATGCCATCCTGATACCTGCGCAAATATTCATCCACAGTCATGACAAGACTTTCAGGGCTGTGGATAATGCCATGTAAATGAACAATATTCCTCGGCTTAATTGTAAACTTGTTGGGTTCAAAATGAACCTTATCTTTATCGAATATACTTGAAAAATGATCATCGATGTTGGTTGTAATATAAGACGCCTGAAGAGAAAATAAATTGTTAAATAAATCTGGCAACTTGATTTTTCTTTCCGATAACGGTTGAAGAGTTTTCCTTAACGCGTCTAAGTAATTGTCTTTAAGAATATTTTTGGCAATGGTTATGAGTTTTCGCGGTGAAGCAGAATATTTGGTTAATAACGCCTCTCGAACCCAATGATCAACCGCACCTTTCTCATAGCATGAATCGACTAGGGCGACCGCCATATCTTTCCATCTCTTACACCCCCATAAAGACGACATGCCTGCACCAACGAAAATGATTAGTTTTTCATTTTTTCTCGCCCCAAATATGTGGGGTAACTTTTTAAGATCAGGTACTAACTCTATACTCATTCAAAATGCCTTTTTTTAAGTATCCTAAATCCGAACAAGCTCCCCGCGGAAGGCTTTGGCTAAAATAGACTGCTCGAGTTTATCAGTATAGTTTTTTGCCTTGCCGAATTCTTGCTCATTCTTTTCAAGAAATGCGAAGGATGCTTGTAGCCTTCGAATAACCTCTTTTTGTTCATCAAGCGAAGGTAAAGCTATTTGCAGATTTTTGACTTCTTCGCTATTGATGTTATTAACGCCACTCGTTGACCTTGCTGGCAGTTCAATCTGTAGCCGCATAGCATACGACTGAAACTGATATTGCAAGAATTCTGGAATAATCAAATCTTTATTAACCCGAAGCCTGATCAAATAACCAGCATATGCCATACCTTTCTCTTTTTCGGTAACTAATGCTGTTCGACCGACTAGCGACACGCTTCCGTTGGAACGAATTAATAAAATGTCGCCTATTTCTAAACTTAAGCTTTTGTATTCCTTATTATCCAAATCCGCATATTTCAAATCATTCACCTCAATATATCCTTGAACAACATTCGGGATTCTTAAAACAGGGTGTTTTTTCTTTTCTCTGGAACACTTCGTCGCTGTCCCATATTTCAAATTAGCTAAAACTCCTCTCAGCTCAATCTCCTGCCAATCGACATTTACCTTATTTTTTTTGCGCCATTCTTTTGTCAGCTCTCCTGAAAAAGCCGCGGCGAGAATAGACTGACGAAAACGACCTAAAATTGTTGGAATTTTATCAAGGCGGGATTGAGCGTCTTTGACTTTTGTCAGTAACACGTCCAGTTTATCGGCAATACGTTTTTGTCCGCCATCGGGAGGTAATGGGATCTCCAGCGTTTTAAGCAAACTTTTATTTATATGCTGAAGACCTGACCCTGTGCTTGTTTCTGTAATATAATTCTTGCTTCGCTTGATAAAATATTCCAAGTATTTAGTATTTAATCCATTCTTAGGAGACAAAACTACTATTGTTGAGCCAACTGCCCCGGATAACCCACTCG
>CAZYZC010000064.1:0-6759 GCA_964650985.1 uncultured Planctomycetia bacterium
TTGTTTTCATGGTAATCTTGGAAATCTTGGTAATTTAGACACATCCTGTCACGTTCTGTCACGTAAAAAAAGGGGTCTGACCCAACGCGTCTATTATGATGTGGATGGGTCTGACCCCTTTTTGTCTATTTTTCATGGAGCCCACCCATGAAAGGCTACAAAATTTGCCACGCAAATTTTGTGCCTACTCCTGTTGTGGAGTCAGTTCGAGGTCGTAGCCTTCCGGGCTACCAATTCCTCGAAAATGACTTCTTTGAGCTCTGCCAGACACGAGAAATAGGCCATACGCCTATGCTCCTCTATATTTATCTGAGGGGCCTATTCTGCCGTTTCCAAAAGCCGATCTTCACCTGGCAGGATAAACAGACAAGGCAGCATCTAGGCATATCCCAAAGCACCCTCCTGAGAGCCAGGGAGCACCTCCAAGCAAGAGGAATGATTAAGTTTATGAGCGGTAAGGGCAGCCGGCATACCGAATATACCATGCTCGGCACTGTACTTTTACCTGTCATCAAAAAGACGATAGGGTATCGTCACGCCAAACACACAGGGTATCGTCAAAATGACGACACCTATAATACGATTAAAGAAAGATTAAAGAATAAAGTAGATTTTGAAATTTTTAAAGGCATATCCGAAGAAGACAGGGCCATTTTAAAGAACAGAGGACTCTGTGATTAGGATATGTAACCTGGTTAGATTACCACTGGACTGAGAAATTTTCATAAAACTATTTTAAAATATTTGCAACCCGTCACTCATGCTGAAAGGGTGCAAAAATACTTTAGAAGATTTTTGCAATAATTTTGCCTAAAAAACCGTCTTATATATGAGGGGATATGATGCCCTGTTCGGGAAAAGGTTAAAAAAACAGAAAGGGATGGGTATGATGACAGAAAAGGAGTTTTGGGTGTTTTTGAGCAGTTCTCTCGTAAAAGGAAGGGTTCCGCAGGTGTGCGGTTACATAGATAGCGACAATAAGCTTGTTCAGGGCACAGAGGAGTATTTTAGTGGGCATTCCGTATTGTTCGAAGGACACGACAGGCTCGCAAAAGATATTATTGTGAAAATGGGCGAACTTATTTTGGTCCCCGAGGTAACGCTTCGGGCGAAAGAGGCCATCTTAATGATTCTGGCGCATCATCCCTCGAAAGAGGCACTGAGGGCTCTTACCAAATACAATATGAACCCAGACAAAGGCCTAGAATACACCGCCCATTTTGCTCTCGAAGAATGTGGGTGGTGGAATGAATAATCCGGAGTCGAAAATCGTCGAATGTCCAGTTTTCTAATTTACATATCACGGGGGGACAAATTGGCTTGAATATAACCGAATAAGGGGGTAAGATATGAACGGCTACAATAAAGAGATATCGAAAATATGACCGCTTCAAGCGCTGGAAAAGCGAAGTTTGTAGTAATTACTATTCTTAACGAAAAAGGTCCCGCCAATATTCATACTGTCCTATCCGAAGATCATGATGCGGCGTGTCATCAGACGGAAATATCGTCTGGTGAAGGTGCGTTTATAGCGCTCGATAAAAAGCAGGCTCAAAAAGTTTACAAAAATCTTAAACGGCATTTACAAAACTGGTAACAATTTGCATGAACCTGAGATTAGAGGCAAAGCTGGCTCTCCAATATAAAAGCCCGTCTCAAAAAGCCAGGGTGCTTACAGAGGCGTGGGTTGCGTCTAATATTTATTGTCCTGCCTGCGGTATTGATATTAAAAAATATGAAAGCAATAGACCCGTCGCCGATTTTTATTGCGCTAAATGCATAGAAGAATACGAGCTAAAGAGTAAGATCAATTCTATCGGTTCTAAAATTGTAGATGGCGCTCATAAAACAATGCTCGAGAGGCTTGCAAGTAACAATGTTCCCAATCTATTTCTATTAAGTTATTCTTTACAAGACTATTCGGTTCTGGATTTTTTAATAATTCCAAAGCATTTCTTTGTTTCCAGCATAATCGAAAGAAGAACTCCGCTTTCGACAGGAGCGCGCAGGGCAGGATGGGTTGGTTGCAACATTCTTCTCGGTGGAATTCCAAGTAGTGGGAAAATTTTCTACATTAAGAATAGACATGTCGAATCAAGAGATACCATCCTTGGAACATGGAAGAAGACTCTTTTTTTGCGTGACGAGAAAGAAGATTTAAGGAAAGGATGGGTTTTAGATATCATGCGCTGTATAGATAGCCTCGGTAAAAAAGAGTTCAATCTTGATGAAATTTATGCTTTTGAAAAAGACCTTCGTGTCCTACATCCGAATAATAGACATATAAAAGACAAGATGCGTCAGCAGCTTCAGCTTCTAAGAGATAAAGGCTATTTGAATTTTATTGGCAAGGGGAGGTATGGGCTAATATGAAGAATAAAAAAGTTTTGGTAAATAAAACCGAATTACGTAAACTGCTTAATTATCTTGAACAAGATGAATATCGACATTATATATCTTATGAGCCGCCAAGGCCTACGGATCATATTTATAGAATCATTAAAAAGTTGAAAAAAGAATTCTACACAATTTAATTTGTGTCAGCTATAAAATGTCAATTAGAATAAAAAATTGGAGAATGAGATGAACGGGCACACAAAAGGCTTAGATAAAATTAAGAAATTATTAAAAAATAATGGATGGAAAGTAATTAAGAATCCGGAGAATGGAACTGAAGACGTTCGTGCGCAAGGGGTTATTTATATTAATTTTCAGAAAAGAGAAAAAGCTATTCATTTAGAGTTTGGAGATGAAGACTGTGTTTTTAACGATTAAATTCGGGCGATTCAGCACCACCCCAATTAAAATAAGACCGAAATGAAGAAAACGCTTAAAGGCGATATATATTATTTTGTGGATGAATCGGGCGATCCCTGTTTCTACGATAAGTGCGGTGATTATATGGTAAAATAGGGACAGCGCCCATTTCTCGCAAAATAAATAGTCGCTGAACCTGTTTTTATATCAAAAATTACCATGACAAGTCGAATGAAACGCATATTAAAGGAAAATGAACGTTTCGAAAAGAAGGCGCCGTATAATTTCTGTGACCGGTGGTATGAGCACTGCACCCATGGCAAACAGATGCGCTGCAGGCTTTATCACGACGAGCTGGAAAGCAAGTTAACCTGTATTGCCCACGGAAGGGAGCCGGACGACCCCGAAATAACCGGCCAGGTAATTCAACGGCAGTGGGAAGATGTTATGGAGAAGCTCGAAAAGGACATGGAGAAATACGATATAAATCCGGATGATATTGACAGTGCGGATACCGCGAAACTTGACGCGAAGGAAGAAGCCGCCCGAAAAGAGCCGCTCAGCCTGACGGCAAAAGAATACTGCCAGCGCTCGCACGAATTGTTAAAAACTGTCTTTTACGAGATCAAAGGTACACCCGCCGGATCTATTGCCGACCTGGAAACCGTTAGCTGGTACCACACGTTGCTGCCGGCCAAGCTCTACCGCGCCCTTTGCGGTCTGCGTGAAAAAAGTAACGAAGATGAGGCTGGACTCTGTGATGCTGTGGCGCAATTTGCCGTATGCAAAAAGGCAATAGCTTGTTCTGTCGCCGCTTTAAGGAACCTGAAACCGCATTATCCCACGCATGCTAAAACCATTATACAGCTCATAGCCCTTCTGAATAACATACTGCACAGGATCGAGATGGCGGAAGATGCTATTTAAGAAAGGGTAAGCTGGATATGCGCGACGACGGACAGAGAAAGGTAGAAATGTCGAAATTGTTCAAAGGTAAAAAATTTATCGATGAAAGGATGGCAGGGTATATTAAAGATAAAATCGTAGAAGCCCTCCCGGCCCTTAAGGCGGCTTTTGACAAATATGATATCAATCCAAAAGACATGATTCGCTTTCAAGCAGTATCAGAAATGTGCCAAATCGAGCGGAAAAAGAAGGGATTTGCCTTTAAACAGATCGCCCTGAGTTTAAAAATGCCGCAGTATCGTCTTAAGGACATCGAGAATTCCAGGGTAACAGATATAAACGCGGACATTCTTGAAAGATACATAGATTATCTTGGACTGCGAGAATGCTTTGATGTGTGGAAGGAACATAACGAGGATGTGTATGAGCGCCTATCAAAAAAGCGCAACCGTAACGCTGCATTGATAACAAAAAAGATCAGAATGCGTCAGAAACTCCAAGGAGAAACAAAATGACAGAGATACGATTTACAAAACAGCAATACGAGGATCTGGTAAAGATGGTGTATCTGGGGACATGGATGGTCAACGGCATCCGAACCGCCGATGATGCTGTTGAGAAATATGAGAAGTTGGAGCAGTATATCCTGTCTTTTGCCAATGATTTTGATTTCGGAAAATTTGTAGAATACGACGCAAAATCAAAAAAATATTTTCCAAATGCCGATTTTGAACAAGACGAAGAACTGGAACGTTATAGAGACGAATATGATGATGATTGTTTTTGGGACAGCCTGGTTGATCGATTGGCGAGACGCGATTTTATCAAGACGTACGGAGAAGATGCCATAAAACGCATGGACAGGGAAGAGCGTTTTCTCAAGGAAGAGCCCTTCATTAAAAAATATACCAACGAGGTCTGCGATAACGGTATCGATCGCATTAGCTTACAAGAAAACACCGTTTAACAAAATACTTAGCTGAAAATACTGATGGGAAATGATACAATGTAGCGGCAGAGGAAATCATATGACAGAAACTACAATAGAACAATTTGAAAAATGGTTAAAAGCGGCCGAAGATATCGACCTCGAATTCAAATTAGCATCAAATAATTTTGATAGCTCAAGAGGCAGCCTCTTTGATTATTGCGCCGCTATCGCTAACAGCAGAGGCGGAAAACTGATTTTGGGAGTCCGTGATAAAACACGCGAAGTGACCGGGACCAACTATGCCATAGGGGCTTATACAAAATTATCGCATGAGATTTGGGAGCGGCTTAAGATCCATGTCGATGTCGAAGAATTAACCTATAACGATAAACGAGTCCTTATATTTCATATCCCAAAACATCCCATAGGCGCGCGGATAAAATCCGGCTGCAAAAACGATAAGTACACATATCCTGTACGTCGCGGCGAATCGTTGGGTGAAATGGATGATCACAAGACTCGTGAGATCCTTAACGAAGCTCAACCCGACTTTACCGATACGGCGGTTTCCGGCATGATTCATAAAGATTTAAACTTCGCCGCCATTGAGAAGCTGAACAAAAGATGGGCGAAAGAGTCGGACCGCAAGGAGTTTCTACATTATGATCCCGAAAAAACCCTTAAAAACATGGGGCTTGTTACTAATGAGGGTATTACCTATGCGGCCCTGATAGTCGTTGGCACAGAAGAGGCCATTAAAAAATATCTCCCAGATGCAGAAATTATCTTTGAATGGCGGAATAACCCAAAACAGACCCATTATGATTTCAGAAAAAACTGGAGAGACGCTTTTGTTAAGATAGACGATGAAATATGGAATGTAATCAATGCCCGCAACATTCGAATACCGTTCCAGGAAGGGTTTTTTCAACGCGAAATCTGGGGATTTGACGAAAAATCGATCCGCGAAGCCGTTCATAATGCCGTTATGCATAGAGACTATTCCATAAGGGGCAGATCTATATTTATCAAAGCGTCTCCTCATGAGTTTTATATCGAAAGCCCGGGTGGGTTTCCAGCGGGGATAACGCTTGATAATGTTCTTTTCGAAAAAGCATGGCGAAACCGCACATTGGCGGAAGCCTTTGAAAAAATAGGATTTGCTGAAAGGTCAAGCCAGGGACTGGACGATATATTCACGCAATCTATCCGCGATGGCAAGGGACTGCCTGATTTATCTCAAAGCGATGAGCATAACGTTCGTTTATCGATTCCAGCGCAGGTTAAGGATAAAAATTTCATCATGTATCTTAATCGCATAATTAACGAACGCCAAATAAACCTATCATTTGAAGAAATATACGAATTAGAAAAAATACGCGAACATCTGGAAACAAAAAGTTTAAAATTTAAGGAGAGGTTTTTGAAGTTTGGCATCATTGAAAAGGTTGGCCGAACAAAGGGCTCGAAATATATTCTTTCCGACAAATATTATGTGTCCATAGGAAAATCAGGCACGCACACCAGGCTCGTTGGACTATCCAGGGAAGAGAAGAAGGCGCTTATCTTGAAACATTTACGAACGAAAGGTAAGGGAAATTTCCGCCAGTTTTCCGACGCGTTTCCTCAATTGGAACGCAGCGGTATTACAAATCTGCTGATGGAGCTAAAGCGCGATGGGAAAATAATATATATGGGCTCACGTAAAAGCGGTCATTGGGAGATCATTAAAGAGTAAAGCCGTTTACAATTAAACATATTTACACATATTTTATTTATAAAAAGTCATAACTTGTTGGAAAACAACGAATTGCGAATTTAGAAATAATAAAGAAAAATAGAAAAATGACTTGACAATTGTCTAGACATAGGGTATGCTTAAACAGATGACGGAAAAGCAGATCATCACGAAGATAGAAGATTACATGAAGAGGCATAACCTCCGTCAATGGGAATTCGCGAATAGATTAGGGATTCCCGATGGCACGCTCAACAGGTGGCTTAGAGGAAGATCGAATATCTCGAAGGCCTACTTGGTGATTCTGAGGAAAGAAGGGGTTATATGATATTTTTTTGGACTAAATCTTGACAATTGTCAAGACAACTGGTTTAGGGTTTCACAAAATTCGCTCTTTTAGAGATTCGGAATGAAGGATTTAACGAAG
>CAZYZC010000065.1:0-6688 GCA_964650985.1 uncultured Planctomycetia bacterium
TCGGCTTATGCGCCGTCAACAGCTCAAACAGCGTCTTCTTGCCGACCTGCGGCAACCCTATCATCCCGAGTCTCATGCGATACCTTCTTTCTTATTAGATGCTTTAAATAAACTTTTCGGGGCCTGCCATGGCTCCGCTCGCATATAGTAGATGGTTTTGCGTTACCGCCCTCATCAATGCTTTTAGCCTGAATTAAAAGGCTTTACCTAAGCCAGTGGGCTTCGCCTAATTTTGATCGTATGAGAGATTAGGCTTTTGTAACTACAATATGTATGTGTGTTCTTATGGAAAACTGCTACTTTTAAGTATTTTATAGCAGCTATCATCTGATCAAAATTTACGGCCCAACCCACATGGCTTAGGTAGCCTTTTTACTCTTCGAAAACATTCGCTCCAGGCGGATAACGCCAAAAGTATCCATTCTCGAGCTCGCTTCACTTGAATGAAAAACAGCTGCCCGGAAGACTATCTCCAGTAGTGGCGCAAATTTTGCTTAGCCAGAATTTGCTGAACGAAAAGTGAGGCTGTTTTTCCAAAGAAAGCGTCTAGAGAAATTTTCCGGGTGACGCGGGGGAGCCTTTTGGAAGCATAGGGGCGCTACGGCGCCTAGGATCCACGCTCGTGTCATACTTACGCCTCGTGCCCGTCGAGAGCCCCTATAAAAACAAAAGACTCACCCGCGGCAGGCCCCGGAAAATTTACTCAGAGCAACCCCTCTGCGGACTTTACGACCTCATCGACAGTTATGGCCTCGAGGCACTTGAATCCGATCACGCAGTTATGCGCCAGACACTCCAGGCACCCCACATCCTTATGTATGACGACGTCTCCCTTGTTTGACGGCCCCCAGCGCCGGGGCGAAAGCCCTCTGTCGCTCCTGCCGAAGATCGCGACGACGGGAGTGCCTACGGCGCAGGCGACATGTACCGGCCCGGAGTCGTTCGATATAAAAAGTTTCGAGCGTTTCAATATCCCCGCTATATCCCCCACCGTGGTCTTGCCGGAAAGGTCGAGGCATTTCTCCTTCATCGAAGAGGCCACATTCTCCCCGATCCTTTTATCCGACTCCCCCGATATTATCACTACCTTCACTCCGCGCCTTTTGATGAGCATGTCCGCCGCCTCGGCGAACCTCTTGGCCGGCCATCTCTTCGAAGGACAGCTGGCGCCCGGATTCATAACGACCACCTTATCGCTATCTGATATCCCTCCGTTTGAAAGCGCCTCGCGCGCGCGCTTCTGGCCGTCCGCGCTTACGGGGACGTGCATCTTACGATCGCTGGCTTTCACCCCGACGTATCGCAATATGTCGAGGGTATAATCGATCTCGTGCTTTAGCCCCAGATGCTTCTTATCCGGGATCCTGTCGGTCAAAAGGACCCCCATCTTCCTGGCCCTGTCAAAACCCAGCCGCCTGGGTATACCGGAAAGGAACATTATCCAGTTCGTCCTGAATGTCGGATGCAGCACTACGGCAAGATCGAATTTCTTACCTCTTAATCTGTTTATGAATCCGATGTCTCCCAAGAGGCCCATCGCCTTATCGTAAATGATGACTTCGTTTACCGAAGGATTACCGTCGGCTATGTCTTTTACATAAGGCCTCACCATGAACGTTATGCGGGCTTCCGGATAGGCGTTACGAAGGGCCGCAAGTGCCGGAGTGGAGAGAACGACATCGCCCATCCTGTCGAGCCTCACGACGAGTATGTTCTTATAGTTTCGGACTTCGGACTTCGGACTTCGGACTTTATTCATAGCCTTCCACCATCATCTTCGCGCTGTCGAACACCTCTTCGGCCGATATCTGTTTCATGCACTCGTGGTCGTAGGCGCATTGCGCGTTTTCGCACGGCGAGCAGTGCAGCTTTTTATTTATGACGAAGTCGAGATCTCCCGTAGGCCCGTATTTCCTCGGGTCTGTAGGGCCGAATATCGCCAGGACCTTGGCCCCGACCGCACACCCCAGGTGGAGCGGGGCGCTGTCATTGGTTATCAACAGCCGCGACCTTTTGATAAGCGCGGCCAGCTGCCTTATGTTTGTCTTATTGACGAAGTTATGGTAGGCGCCGTTCATCTTCATTACCACGCCGGCGACCGTCTCACTGTCATTGTCGGTTCCCACAAAGATCACTTCCATGCCGCACTCCGAGACGATCCTGTCGGCCACCGCGGCAAAACCCTCGCCGGACCATCTCTTTATGTGGCTCTTGGCCCCGGGGTTTATCACGACGAACTGCCGGGAGATGCCCTCCCCGGCGATAAGATCCGATATGTGCTCGTCGTCTTCCTTCGGTATATGTATATAGGAGACGGGCGACTTGACGCTCATCCCGAAGGACCTGAGGCGGTGCAGATGCTTGTCGCGGCTGTGCAAAGGGCCCTTAGGGAATCTCTGTATGGTCGAAGTCCTGAACTTTGACCCTATCAGCATGGGGAATACGGTATTCTTAAGATCACAGGCGAGATCGTACTTAAGCTTCTTCAGCTTCAGCTGCAACCTTCTCTTTTCCGTTATGGGGAGATGCTTATCGTATATTATAAGCTTGAATACCGCTGGATCGCGTTCGAATATCTCGCGTCCGGCGGGCCCCGCCATCACATCGATCCTGGCGCCCGGAAACTCCTCGCCTAACGCCTTTATCACCGGAGTCGTAAGTATAATATCCCCCGCGTTCGTAAGCGTTATTACGAGTATCCTCTTCACCCGGGCCTTGTCTATCTTCATAAATTTAGCTCTTATCCAAGATGTTTACCGCCTCTTTAAATACCCCTTCGACGCTTATCGCCTTCATGCACCTGTTATCCCTGCAGGTCACGTCGTAACACGGTACATCGCATCCAATACGGCTCTCAACGACGCGGTAACTGCCTCTGCCGTAAGGCCCGGTTATTTCCGGCGATGTGGGACCGAACAGAGCTATGACATTCGCGCCCGTAGCGACGGCTATGTGCATGGAGCCCGTATCGTTGGCTACGACGAGGCTCGATCTTTCGAATATGGCACCGAGCTGTTTTAAGGTCGTGTCGCCGCACGTCACGACAGCCGGGCTCTTCATCATGCTTCGTATGCTTTCCGCAAGCGCCCTCTCCTTCGCGCCTCCGGTTATCACGACCTTGGCGCCGTACTTCCCGGCCAGCTTATCCGATAACACGGCAAAATTCTCTTCAGGCCATCTCTTGGGATCCCAGTTACCTCCGGGGCACAGCACTATCGGCCTGTCGCCCGGCGCTACGCCGCGCGCGGACAGGTAATCGTTTATATACCGCCTGTCGGCGTCCTTGATAAAGAACTCGTAGGACGGCTCTTTGGCCGCGGGGGCCGACTGCCCGGCAAGGTTTAAGAAATGCTCCGCGATATGCGCCCCTATCTCCAGCTCTTCGACCGCTTTTGTCAGGAGCTTCTCCCTGTTCTTTGTCGGATAACCTATCCTCTCCTTCGCGCCGGACAGGTATCCTATGAGCGCCTTTGTGAATGACCTGTGCAGTATATATACCGCGTCAAAATGTTTGCGGCGCAGACCCAATATGAGCTTTAGCTTGCCCGTCACGCCCCTGTGCGAACCCTCCTCGTCGTAGATGATCATCTCGTCTATTGCGGGATTGTCTTCCAATATCTCTTTCGTCCTCGGGTGGACCAGGCAGGCGATATACCCGTCCGGATTGGCGCTGCGCACCGCCCGTATGAAAGGCGTAGAAAACAGGACGTCTCCCAGCCAGTTGACTTCAATTATCAATATACGCTTGTTCATGGCTTTAAGTTATACCCTTCGAGAAGGCTCCGCACCGGGCCTTACGCTTTTATACACCCTGACGATATCATCCGCCATCCTGTCCAGGGTGAAGCGCGACTGCACGAGCCTGCGGCCGTTCTCTCCCATTCTTATCCGCAAGTTTTCATCCGATAAAAGCTCCAGAATGGCCGCTGCTATGGCGCCGGAGTCACCCACGTCCACAAGGATACCGTTCTCCCTGTCCGTTATGATATCCTCTATTCCGCCCGTCCTGGAAGCGATGCAGGGTCTGGCGGAGGCGAGCGCTTCGAGAAGCGCTATGCCGAGGCCCTCTTTCACCGAAGGGAAGACGAATATATCCATGGCGGAGAGGGCTTCCCTGGTATCGAGCACAGAGTCCACGAAAGATATCCTGTCGTCTATACCGAGCGCCATCGCCAGGCTCTTTATTGAAGGGGCCTCGGGGCCTGAGCCCACCACAAGCCCTCCGGCGTCCGGCCTTTTTTTAAGCACCTCGGCCATGGCTTGGATAAAGAATTTCTGTCCCTTTACGGGAGAGAGCCTGCCTATCGTCCCTACCACTGTTTTGCCGCTTTGGCCCAGATATTTTTTTGTCTTCGCGATGTCGGCATCGGAAAACTCTTTCGAAAATTTGTATATGTCGATGCCGCTGTATACGAGTTCTATCCTCTTGTCCTCTACGCCGAGGTCGTTTTTTAAATGCTCATAAACGGCCTCGCTTATAGCTATTACTTTGTCTCCCCAGGTATCGACGACGGCTCTCAGGCGCTTTTTGAAGTAGCCGTGGCAGGTAGTCACCATGGGTATGCCGGTCATGCGCGAAGCGAGAGCTCCGGCTACCTGCGACACCCTGGAGTGGGCGTGTATTATATCGATTCCCTCTTTTTTCAATATGCGCTTTACGGCAAAGGCCGCCAGAAATACCTTCGGTGAAAATTCGAATTTGGTCTTTATATTGAGCTTCTCGTGCGGTATGCCGACTTTTTCGAGGCTTACTTCGATATCCCCGCCGGCGGAGGCAACGACCGTATCCACCCCTTTATCTTTAAGGGCCTTCGATAGCTCGAATATATAGTTTGTGATGCCTCCTATATTCATGTCCGTGGTAAGCTGCAGCACCTTCATCCCGTCAGAGACCATAGTTATACTCGTGTCTCTAACGGGATTCATATGGAGGCTCCGCTTACCGGTATCTCTTTCTTTAAAAGGTACGGTCTAGCGGCGTCCAAGACCTCTTCAATCGTTATCTTTTTCATACAGCTGGTCTTTTTGCTACAGCCCGGGCTGTAGCATGGCGCGCAGTCAAAATCCGAGGACTTCGACAGGACGGTGCAATTACCGGCCGCCGCCACGTGCCTTTTCGGATCGGTCGGGCCGAACAGGGCTATGCAGGGAGTTCCTACGGCGCAGGCAATATGCATAGGCGCCGAATCGGGGGTGATATAAACCCTGAAGCGTTTTATCAGCGCGGCAAGCTCGTTGATGGAGGTCCTGCCCGCGATTACCAGAGGCTTGGATCTGGTCGCCTTGGCGACCAGCTCGACGTAGTCCGCGTCTTCCTTCGAGCCGGTGAGCACGGCCCTTACATTGAACTCTTTTGCCAGCCTGTCGCAGAGCCCGGCTATAGAGGCCGCCGGCCAGTTCTTCGAGGTCCAGCGTGAAGACGCCCTGACATTTATGCCCACGAGCATCTGCCCTTTAAACGCCCAGGCATCCTTCAGGATTTCGTCAGCCTTTAATTCGTCCAAATCCGATGGCCACATCTCCAGCGTCTTATCCATAGCCTTTACGCCGCAAAGCTTCAGGACGCGCATCTGATGATCCAAAGGATCCAGGTACGGGGCGTCGTCCTTGACCGAATTATTCAGGAGAAATGAAAATTTTTTGTTGTCGTAACCGTACCTGGACGCGGCGAGGCTCAAGCCCCCGAGTATATGGCTGGTTCTGTTGTTCTGCAGGTCTATCACGATATCGAACATATCTCTCCGCAGCCGTCTTGAAATGGCCCATACCCCTTTTATGCCTTTGTCCCTCCCCTTAAAATCGCATACTATGAGCTCATTTACGTAAGGACATCTGTCGAGTGATCCTCTTGCCTGGAGGCCCACAAGCACCTTTATGACCGCGTCGGGGAACCTCTGTCTTATTGCCTTAAGAGACGGTATCGCAAGTATGACATCCCCTATGGCGCTTATCTTTAT
The DNA here is from genome assembly GCA_964650985.1 of uncultured Planctomycetia bacterium. Classification (GTDB taxonomy): domain Bacteria; phylum Omnitrophota; class Gorgyraeia; order 2-01-FULL-45-10; family 2-01-FULL-45-10; genus JAPLMF01. The sequence continues at coordinate 5,958 of CAZYZC010000065.1, forward strand.
AACCAGTATGCTTACCGCCTTCGCCGCCTCTTCGTAAACTCGAATCGTCTTCTCCATTATCATACCGGACTCAAAACACGCATCGACCTTCTTTTTGGCCTCCGCGGCGAGCCTGGCGCCGAGCGGCCTGTTCCCGTAAAGCGTGAGCAGTTTTTCGGCCATATCCCTGGGGTCATGGGGCGCGCAGAAGAGCCCGTTCGTGCCGTCATCTATTATGTCGACCACCCCTCCGACCTTGGTCGAGACCACCGGCACTCCGGAGGCCTGCGCTTCTATGATGGACCTGCCGAAAGCTTCCGGCGTCACCGTCGCCGATACCAGGACGTCAAGCTTCGCCATGACGGAAGGCACGTCCGCCGTAGCGGGCACAAACTCGACGACCTGCCCGAGACCGAACCTGCGGATCAGAAGCTCGAGCGGCTCTTTATATTTCTCCTTCGGGGCGTTGCCCACTATGAGGGCCTTGAGCCTCGGTATCCTGCGGTTGAGTATCGATACCGCCTTTATAAAATCGGCATGCCCTTTAAGCGGGGTGATCCTGGATACCATTCCTACCGTAAAATATTCCGAATAGGCGGAAGAGCGGTCGACGAATCCGAAACGTTTTACGTCGACACCCTGCGGGACGAGCCTGACCCTTTCGCAGGGCACGGCGAAATTGTCCGTCATATGCTTGGCCATCATATTGGAAGCGACTATAACGCGCTTCCCCCATCCCATGGCCCTGCTCA
>CAZYZC010000066.1:0-6684 GCA_964650985.1 uncultured Planctomycetia bacterium
TCGCCCACTATCGGATGGCCGATATCTTTTAGGTGTATCCTTATCTGGTTCGTCCTCCCTGTTACCGGTTCGACCTCCAGAACGCTGAAGCCCCCCTTCTTTTCGACGACCTTATACTTGGTAACGGCCGGTATGCTCCTCGCCTTATTCCTGTCGTAAATATTCCGCGTTATGACGCCGGTTGGCCCTTTCACCGCCCCTTGAGCGAAAGCTACGTAGGTCTTCTTTACGGCCCTTTTTTTGAACTCGCCCATCACAAACCGCTGCGCCGCCTTGCCCTTGGCGTAGACTATCAAGCCGGAAGTCTCACGGTCCAGCCTGTGACAGGGGTAGGCGTTTGCCTCTATGCCCCTGGAATCGAGATCCCTGTTCAAAAGGTCCGTCAGCGTATTGGTCTCTTTTTTAGGGGTTGGAATTACAAGCATCCCGGAGGGCTTATCGACCACCAAAAGCTCTGCATCCTCGTAAATAATACCATACCTTCTGTCTTGCATATAGGTTATATTATAGCATTTCTGGTATTATTTTCTACCCTAGAGTGTTTGTGGCGACAGCGGGCGGCAAAATTATGCGTGGGGGTGGTCATGAGTCGGGTGTTCATGGGAATGGACGTGCACCCGGCCCTTATGTCGGTGCGCATGAGCATGCACGAGGTTGTACTTTTGCAGAAATTCATTATCCTCCATAACCTCTTCCGCCGGGCCGTCCCTGACTATACGCTTATCCTCGTTTAATACCAATACCCTGGCCGCTATTTCCGATACAATATGTACGTCCTGGGTGGCCGTTATAACAGTCATGCCCCTGTCGGCAAACGACACAATCGCGTCTATAAGATGTTGGGAAGTGCGCGGGTCTAGCCCGGCCGTAGGCTCGTCAAGCAAAAGGACTTCCGGCTCCATCGCCAGGGTGGAAGCTATGGCTACCCTCTTCTTCTCTCCCACGCTCAAATATTGGGGGTGCCTGTCCTTAATGCCCTCTATATCCATGAGCCCCATATAGCGTTTTGACCTGGCGGCTATATCATCTTTGCCGAGCCCCAACTGTGTTAGCCCGAAGGATATCTCATCCGAAACATTAGAATTAAATAACTGGATCTCCGGGTTCTGAAATACAATCCCTACCTTTTTCCTGAATTTTTTTTGAAAAGCCCTGTCGCAAAAACTCTCTTCCCGTAACTCTCCTCCGGAGAACTCAATGACCCCTTCCTGCGGAAAAATGAGAGCGGCCAAGATCATAAGAAGCGTGGATTTACCCGAACCGTTCGATCCGACCAGCGCTATCCTTTCGCCCTCGCGTATCTCGAGATCCGCGGCAGAAATGGCCGGAAACCTTCCCAGGTAGGAATACGATACTTTATTCAACATATATAAGAGGTCATCTTTCATCTTTTTCGTCGCCTCCGGTGTATCCTCTGGCGATCATAGCCATATAAACATCTTCTCCCAGCTTCGAAGACCTTCTAAAAAGATGCCCCATCCTGGAAGCTACCCACCTTCTAGCGTTTGAGGTGCCCATCTCTCCTATGAGCCTTGCCTTTAAACCTATATGCATTTCTTCAAAAGTTTTAATAAACAAAAATATATAACGGTAGGTCATATCCAGCACTTGTAAAAATATGGACGGGATCCCGAAAGATCTTAATGACCTCAAGAGCTCATGGTGCCTGGTGGTAAGGGTTGTAAGTATTACAAATGATACGCATGTAACGACGCGAAGGACAAATAATGCGGCCGAAAAAAAATTACCGGTAAGCGCCGCCGGCAGGGCTATGAATAGAGTGAATACAGGGATAAAGATCCACACCCTCCTCATGAAGAATAGCAGGTTTATCCCGGAAATAACGGCAAACCCGACACTCAGCGCATACATAAAAGCCAGGGCCGGTATGCTATTGACCAGGCACGCCGTCAGAATAAAGGCCGCCAGAAACACGATCTTTAAGGGAGGCCTTATGGATTGCATAAAGCCCTTGGAGCGGGCCATATCCTCTGAATATACAGCCTCCTTAAAAAAATCGAGCGCTGAAGCTATCGACTTTTCTATGAACAAGCTGCCGCACCTCTTATTCCCGATCTTCAATCTCGACCCTCTTTTTTAATAAATACCGATATTAGCAGCGTGAGGCCTGCAACGAATATGATACCGATAAAAGCGGATGCTGCATAGGCTAATACGAGGTAGGCCGTAGGCCCTCCTTCCCATCCTTTAAAAGCGTAATCCGGGACCGGCGAATTCCACAGCGAAGATATCCTGGCAAGGCCCGAAGGAATATACCCCACGAGCTCCTTAATCTCCTCGGCGCCCCATTCACCCCACGCCGAACCCGATCTGAAATATTGAGGTACCGCTATTCCCAGCGGCGCAAAAAGAGCCAGCGCCAATACGATAAGCCAAAGTTTATTTACCGTCTTCATAGGCCGTCCCTTATAAGGCCGGGATCTTCATTCTGCAGATATCTCAAAGCCAGGAATGTAACTGCAGCCTCCACCCAGCCGAACAAGAAGAGATGTTCCAACATCATTGCCGTCAGCGCCACGACCAGGCCATATGGGCAATATAAGGCCTTTCCGTCGACGGTGTGATGCAATATCGGTTGAATTCCGAATTCTAAACCGGTGAAAAACGCCGCCATATTAAGCCCGACATAAGACCCTATAGCGGCTGAAACGGCCCTTCGCATCGAATTCTTATTACTGCCCGCACTCAGGATCCTGTATGTAAAATAACCGGTAAACGGCAGAATGAATGCCATGTTAAAGCAATTGGCGCCTATAGCCGTTATACCTCCGTCCCCGAAAAGCAGGGCCTGCACAACCAGCGCGACGGTTATGGCTATCATTGCCGCCCATGGCCCTAAAAGCACCGCCGCCAGAGTTCCGCCTACGGCATGCCCGGTCGAACCGCCCGGTATCGGCACATTGAACATCATGATTACAAATATAAAACTGGCGCTGAGGGCAAGATAGGGAACCTGCCTGGCCCTAAGAACAGCTCCTACTTTTTTTGAGGCAAGAAACCATAAAGGCGCCATTAAGACATAGAATGCCGCGCCGGTCTGCGGGCTTATATATCCGTCCGGAATATGCATTTAATCCCCCTAAAAAGTATAGACGAATGTCGCGACTACCGAATCGTTCACGTTCGTATTTGTGCCCGCGACAGCCCTTTGATAGGCTATTAACATCTGTATCTTTTCATCCGACCAGCCTAAACCGGCCGTCAAAGCCAGATACTTTATGCTCGTTGACGGGGTAAGGCGCCCGTCCTCTTTGCTGTCGCCTTGGATCAATCCGTTAGCCTCCGCCAGAAGATTAAAGTGGTCGTAAAAAAAGTATTCGACAGCGCCGTTATAATTAAAATAACTTCCGTACCTCATGTTGACGCCGTCGACCCTGGCGGGATTGGGGAAACCGAACAGAAAATCGGCATGCAAAATAAAGGGTTTTATCCTCTTCGTAAAAATGAGGCCGCACCCTTCTTCGTACGAACCCCCTCCCGTACTGGCCGTCATGATATCGGAACCGGCCATGTCGGGACCGCTATTCTGGTATTTACCTGTGGGCAATTTCAGCTGGAATAACGCGGTAGTCGCGGGCAGCCACTCCGTCTCGTCGAGAAGACAGTACCTTGAGAATATGTAAGTGTCGTTGAACCCTGAAGCGGCGGCGTTGCCTTCCGCGTTATTTACAAGCACCTGCTGATAAATGCCCTGTGCTGATATCTCGAATCTTTCAAACAAGCCGTATTGCAGAAATAATACCTCCTGGAACTCGGACATCTTCTCCCTGTCCTTAAAATGCTTAAAATGGCCTTCGCTGTTAAAAACGCCGCGTATATAATTGTAGAAAAAATAAGGCTGAATCTTCATTTCCCCCTTGTCGCATACGGGCGCCGTCCATGCCGTTATCGTCCCGACCGAAGGAGGATCCCAGTCATTCATCCTTTCCTTACATTCCTGCGCAAAAGAATACACGGGAATAAGCATTATGAGAAACATTAAAACGAAAAAAGCTCCTGTCTTTTTTGACATCTTCTTCCTTTTACTTTATATTGCTTCCCGTGGTAGTAGCAACAAGCTCGCCGTGCTTTACGCCTTTTGCCGCCCGCAGTTTCGAGGCAAGGCGGCCGATCTCTTTAGACCTTCCCTTTACTATTATGACCTCCAGACAATTATTATGATCGAGATGTATGTGCTGGCTTGCTATGATAAGCCCCTGATGGTCATGTTGTATGGATATCAGCCCTTCTACCAACTCGCGCCTATGATGATCGTAAACTATAGTAATTACACCCGTAACTTCTCCTTTTGCCGCTGACCACTCATCCTTTACCAGATTGTCCCTGATAAGGTCCCGTATCGCCTCCGAGCGGTTATTGTAGGCGTTTGCCGCGCACCATCTGTCAAAATCTTCCGATAGCTTGCCATCGAGCGAAACTCCGAACCTTATAAGAGCCATGAGAGTCTTTCTTTTCGTGTTACTATTATTATATTAATAACACAAAAATACATTTATGTCAATAAACTTTTTTGCCTGATTTTTATTTCTTCGCGGGTTTGGAGCGGATGTCGTGTTCGTCCTCTATCTCACCGACTATCTCTTCGAGAAGGTCCTCTAAGGTTATAAGCCCCTCGACCTTGCCCTGCGAGTCTGTGACGATAGCGAGGTGCGTGTGGCCCTTCTGAAACTCCCTCAGAAGCTCCGTGACCCTCTTTGATCCGGAGACTACGGTAACGGGGTATATTATATCCTGCAGCACTATGAGGCCTTTATTATGCACAAGACCGAGCAGATCCTTCATATTTATAACACCGACGATATTATCGGGGGAGCCCTTGTGGACCGGTATTCTCGAATAGCCGCACTCAAGAGCTTTATCGATTGTATCCTCGAGGCTCTCGTTTATATCTATCGATACCATCTCTTTTTTAAAAGTCATCACGCTCTCAACGATGGTCTGGTCAAAATCGAAGACCCTCGAGAGCATCTTGAATTTTTCTTTGTGGAGAGACCCCTCTTCGCCGCCCACTTTTATCAGGTACCTTATCTCCTCCTCCGTGACGAGCGATGGTTTGCCTTCGCCCTTACCGCTGATAAATCTGGTGATCCCCATGACTATCTTCTCCAGCCCCACAACTACCGGATGGAAGATCATTATAAGCACCTTAATCGGGCCGGCAAGCATCGAGGCCATCTTCTCCGAACGGCGCGTCGCGACCGTCTTGGCGATGACCTCTATGACTATTATGAGGAACGAGGCGATCAGGGTAGCTATCAGGGCGCCAAGCCTCGTCTCGCCTTTCATGAAATGTATCACCATGGACATGACGAGAACCGCTATCAGCGTGCAGACCACATTGTTCACTACGAGGATGGTACTGAAGAACCTTTCCGGATTATCAAGTATGCCGAGTATAACCCTGGCGATCTTCGATCCGCCGGAAGCCATGCGTTTTAATTTCAGGCGGTTGGATACTATTATCGATATCTCGGAGGCGGCGGTGACCGCGTCAACGCCCAAAAGGATAAAAAGCAGTATCAGTTCCAGGGTTATATTCATGGTCTTAGGGCCTTACTATGCCTCCTGAGACTACAAGTTTTATGCCCTTATCCACCGGCATATCCAATATCTTTACGTCGCGCTTCGGGACCAGGATGAGGAACCCGGTGAACGGGCTCGGCGTATTGGCTATAAATACGTGCAGGAGCTCCTGGCCGGTCTTCTTCTCAGCCTCCTCAAAGCTTTCGTTTGTAAGAAACCCTACCGACCAGATACCCTTGGACGGATACTCGACCAGCACCACTTTTTTAAATGCCGGCTTGTCCTGCGAGATGAACGAATCGACTATCTGCTTTGCCGGATCGTATATGAGCTTTATCATCGGAAATCTGCGGAATATATTCTCGAAGAACCCGAAGATGCGTTTGCCCAAAAGGTTCGTGGCCACAAAGCCCACGGCCAGTATGGTGAGCATGCCCAGGATAAAACCTAATCCCGGGATCGCGAACCCGAAATATTTACGCAGGTAGAAATTTATCACCTTACCCCATAGGCCGTCGATGAACATGAAGATCGCGTAAAGGACATACGCGGTGATGAACGCGGGCAGTATTATGAAAAACCCGGTAAAGAAGTATCGTTTTACTCTGGACATCTAAGCCCCCTTTTTATCCGTTTGGCCGTCCATCCATTATAGCATCGGGCCCTGTATATCTATATCTATTAACGCCCGGATTTTTCCGGCCGGGCCAGAACGAATTATACCATACAATCACCGGGCGGGACAAGCCGGGAAAAAACAAGGAGAGTGCGCATACAGCCACTCCCCTTGCTTAAAAAACGAGCTTCCGGTGCTGACAACCAAAAACTGCTTTATTTGGATATCTTGCCTTTTACGATCCTCTCGGCTTCCAGCCAGTCGTCCATAGAATGCCCTGACTTTTTGCCTCTCTTCTCGTAAAGCTCATAAGCCTTCTTCTCAACAAGCTTACTTAAATCATCTTTCGACATAGACGGATTCGACGACTTTCCGAGCTTAAATGATGTCCTTGCCATATTTATCCCCTCCTTTCAAATTTTACCGCTTTTATTATAGCTCTTTGGCTATTTTACGCAATAGAAATCTGCAGAAAATCCGGCACCGGTTTTTTAAGGAATATATACACGTTCTTGAGGTGCGTC
>CAZYZC010000067.1:0-6639 GCA_964650985.1 uncultured Planctomycetia bacterium
AAATTGACAAACCTCTCCCTGAACTCGTAGATACGATTATCGAATATTACATCACCGTGAATTACGGGTCGTTTAAGCGTTATGCCGTCTAAGGACGTGCATCTACTTAGCGCAACATATACCTGTCCGTGAGCGAAAGCTCCGTGTCCAAGGTCAAGAATGAGCTTATCAAGAGTATGACCTTGGGATTTATGGATAGTTAGCGCCCAGGCAAGACGAATAGGATACTGCGAAAACGTTCCGATGACACTTGCTTTAACCTTGTCCTCTTTCTCGTCGTAGCTATATTCAATCTTATCCCATTTGTCTATTGGAACCTCGCATATGCATCCTTTTATATCAACTTTGATTGAAGTATTAGATAGCTCAACGACTTTGGCGAGGGTTCCATTTACCCATTGCTTGTTAATATCGTTCTTTATCAGGATGATCTGCGCGCCTTCTTTTAATCTTATGTCGCTATCGGTTGGATATGCAGACACATCAAATCGCCCGATAACATTAGCCTTGTATGAATACTCTCTTCCTGATAGCATCGCTAACCTATCTTGATTAATCGTGCTTGCCAAATGGTTTGTCGTAGTTAGAACTATCACCTTATCCGATGCGGAGTGAAGGTTGGTTTTTTGGACTTGTTTATTTAATAGCCTAAGGTCTTTATCGGTATGCTGCTTGTTCCGAATTCTACTTAATAGATTAATAAATTCGACGTCCATTTGCCGATAGATTTTTGATAGTTCAATATATTTTATTTCAAACTCATCGAACACTTTTGCACTGAAGAAAAATGGAGTTCTGTATTTCTTTTTAAGAACTTCCATCTCCTCTTTTTTAACAACCGGCGGAAGTTGAAAAAGGTCTCCGAAAAATGCCATCTGGACGCCGCCGAACGGTTCGCCTGTCTCACGATTAACTCGCAGGGCATAATCTACTGCATCCATCAAATCGGCTCTGACCATTGAAACCTCATCAATGATGACCATATCCAAATTCTGAATGAGGGCGCTGTGCATCACTCTCCTTATATCGTCCTTTTGAATAATCTTCGAAGGAAGTCTGAAGAATGAATGGATGGTCTGCCCACCAGCATTCAGGGCAGCGACCCCTGTAGGAGCCAACACGACCACCTTTTTCTTTGTATTGGCTATAAAATATTTTTCAAGCGTCGTCTTGCCGGTACCCGCGGGCCCCGTAACGAATACGGATAGATCGGTGTTCTCCATAACATCACTGGTAAGCTTGAATTTGTCATTAAGGTCGAGGTTCTCCGGCAAATCATCTTTTATGGTATTCTGACTATGCATTGCACTACCTTTCCTTTTGGCAATACGTATCCTGCTCTAGGGGAATTTGAGACAACTGTACCTTCAAATTCCTTAACCCCTTTTTCAACTTTAGACCAATAGTCTTTTTCTTCTTTCGTGAACGTAGCCCGCATCGCGTCCATAGGTTCAACCACTGATAACACAAACTCTTTATTATCTTGTTTTGTGTCAACGCCATCTTGCATCTGCCTGCTAAGCCAGCGCGTGCCATTGATAAACTTCTTATACAAACTCTTAAAACGTTCAAATTCATCATCCATAACAACATCCTTCTCTCATAGTGGAAAAAGTGGAGGAACTTTTTGTAAAGCTTCTTCCTATATAAGAATATTTATTTTTTTATTATTATTAACAATAAGAAAATATATCTCTACTTACTCCACTATTTGCATAACCCATTATAAAATCATAGGTTATAGAGTTGAATATCATGAATTTTATCTCCACCTTTTCTCCACTTTCTCCACCAATTGGACCTAAAACGGCCTTTTATTGTCAGAATCACCCTCTAAACCGTAAGAGCCGTCATCTTCCTGATTACTGTTGTCTGCTTTTACACCTACTCCGAGCCAAAAGATATTCCCCTTTCTCCTCCCAAATGTCAGCTTTTCCTTAACAAAACCTCTCCTTTTCAGGTAATCGATGAACTCATTCCTGTTAACGTAACGGAGCCCGTTATCCTTTGCCCATTGCTGTATATCCTTTAATATGACGCTGGCCTGAACCTTATACTCAGATCCGACTAGGCAGCGTTCCTCAATGTAATTACCGATAACATCCGATTCTTCCTGATATTCATTCGTGGCCTCAACTATCTTTGCCGCCTCTCCTAACCCTTCCTTCTGCCACTTTTTAAATCCTTCAACAGCCCAGGCAAGGATGCCTTCATATTCTTTGGTAAGCTTCTCATCGAGTTCCTTATCCACCTCCTCCGGCATGATGACCTTCTCAAAAGGAATGGTTCTGATCCTGCGCCATATACCTTTGTCCGTCCCGGAGATGTTGGGTTTATGGTTCGTAGCAAAGAATATTTTGAACGTAGCGAAGAAGTCAAAATACTCACAGTGCAGGTATCGAGCGGTTATGGGGTCATCTCCGGTCAGCTGCTTAATCTGTGCTTCGGCTAAAGTCCTCTTCTTTCCGGATTCAACTGCGGTAACAAACCTTACGCCTTTAAGCCTCGCAATGTCGTTAGGAATTGAGTCGTTATACTTCTCCATAAGCGTCTGGGCGGGAGTATTTAAAGCGTAGTCACCGAGTATTCGGTATAGGTGCTTCAAGAAAGTTGACTTTCCGTTCGACCCGATGCCGTAAAGGATGAATATACACTGCTCTATTATCGCCCCAGAAAGTGAATAGCCCACTGCCTTCTGCATAAAATTTATCATTTGCGTGTCATCCTGGAGTATAGCTATGAGAAAACGCAGCCATACAGGACATTCAGCATTCGGATCGTAATTAAGCCCAATCTTGCGAGTTATGTAATCTTCTTTTGCGTGCGGTCTAAGTTCGCCTGTCTGAAGATTAAGAGTGCCGTTTTTGCAATTAAGCAGATATGTATCTTTATCGAACTGGTCGCTATTTACCGTGATGTCTTTTTCGCACCTTACTAGACTAATCATCGACTTAAGCTTCAGCTCGGATTCGGAATTTACCGCGTGCTTGAAAAGTAGCTTATCGCCCCTTACGCGCGCCATCTGGTACATTTGCTTGACTGTGTTTTTGGCAAGGCTGTATATTTGAAACGTCTCATCTTTCTTCCATCGCGATCCATCCCATATGAACCAACCGCCTAACGCTTCACAATATTTAAGAACATCGCCGTATTTCTCAAATAAAAATTTAGCGTTCCAAACATCGGTAAAAGGATCATCTCCATCCGGCGCCTTATTAACGCCGTAGCGCGCCACGCTTTTAGCTATACTGGAAACTTCTTTCTTGGAGAGAGTCGGCTGGCATCGATTTTCATTTATGGTTTGTAGCATCATATCAATAGTGGTAAGGTCTAAGCCCATCTTGCATAATTTGACGCCCATGTGCATGAGCGTATCATTACGGTTCTGCGCAATCTTGGCGTCTTTATCCGACAGATCCACGATTGTTTGTCTTTCGCTTAGTAAATCAATCAGCCAGTCTGGCGCTTCCGCTATAATGGTTTCATCAGGATGATGAGATACTTCCCATGCGTATTCCTTACCTTCAATCGCGCTAGGTGGTGCGACAACATACCCACCATCGCCTCTTATGTCTATCCCAGGTTTAACACCCGCCTTGCATCCTACTCCTTGCTCAGGATATTTGAAAAACATATGCCTGCCGCCTGACCATGTAATAGATTCGACAGTATGCGGCAACTTACCGTGTTCGCGTTCAAGCTCTTTAAGCGATTCATCCCCGCGCGCGCCTTCCTTAATATCAATGTCAACGACAAACATACCCGATACTTTTCCGGTCGCAACGGCGATATTGGCACCTTTTTGATGCGTAAACATCTGTTTGACAACTGTATCATCAATTGACGCATCCTTATACCCATGCGCAGTGAGAGGAACTTTATTTTTACACGGAAATACAGCCCAGCCCTTCCTAATATAAGATAATGCGTTTTTGAGCATTGTTAACCCCTATATAGGGAGGAGGACGGCGCATCCGGCCGTTCTCCTCCCTATTTGTTTAATACGGTCTCTTACCTTCTCGCGTCAATTCATCTTCCACAACTCCTTCTTCAGCCGCATGGATATCCTTGACCCGACCTGAGAAATCCTTCCAATACTGCTCGCAAATTGCAAATTCCTCTGGTGATGACGCGCCAATGGGCATGACTTTGAGAACCGCAAACGTCCCCATGGAGTTCGATTCCATTACCGAGGTCAGCTGGTATTTCCGTGCAAAAATATCTCCGCCGCAAAACTTGGCGAGCGACAACAATTGCTTACCAGTCTTGTAGCTAGTTTTGCTAAAGCTGACAATTATCGGCATGGCGGCGCCGGGGAAATACGAAAAGAAATTGATAAAAGCCGTCGCTAGCGGCTTTTCCCCGTTCGGTCCGAATTGCGCTTGCTCTTTAACTTTTGGATCGAGTGGATCATTAGATGCCCAAATCATCGCACCCGGCGCAAAATTAGGATCGAATCCCGCCTCAGCATTGTTTCTCGGATTAAATCTAATGAAATTTTTAGATGCGATGATTGGTATGAACTCTGGCGAGAGGAGCTCTTTCGTAAGTGAGTTTATTATCACTCCGGGCTTTAGCCCCTCTATGCCTTCGGTCAATTCCGGCGATGTCGGCTGGATGAGCTTAGCTCGCGGGAATATATAATCGCCTCGGTCGATTTCCTCTGCAAAACCACGTTGTGACTTGCCTGGTCTTACCAAAGCGCCTTCTTCTTTGCTGACTAAATTTGTTTCCGGTCTTATTTTTGCCATTTTTGCTTCTCTCCTATTTTCAGCAATGTTGGCTCCTAAGCACCTATTGCAAAAAGAACCCATTACCGTATTTGAAATCATTACCATTTTATCCCGCCGATTAGCGCGCCTTTTGCACCTCCCCCGCGCGCTTTATTGCCATGAGGCGACGGTTAACCTCATAGGCTGTTATATTCCTTAACTGTTTTTTGCTCTATATTCCACATTTGGTAAAGAGCACTACCTAGTACAAACAAAAACCCTATCCAGTGGCGTGCGCCACTAAATAGGGCTTCGTTTCAATCTTTTTTGAGTGACCCTAAACTAAATTATTTCTTTATTCGCTTTTGGAGCTTTAGTTGATTTACTAGAACCTATATTTGCGTTTGTTACGCCGCCTTCACAAAGATTAAGCTGGAGTGTGATATTTCCAGTATATTTTTTCGTGATTAAAGGTTCTACCTCGTTGACTATTAGCTCCTGAAACCAATTTAATAATCGCTTGTCCATAATTAACACCCCCTCTCTCCATGTATTAAAGTTTATTTTAATTTTACTAGATAAATTTATCTTGTTCGCTCCAAGTCGCGGTATATGAATTTTACATAACACGGCTTATTTACTGATATCCGCTTTCGCCAATAACATCTGGTATAACTACTCTATTGCGCTTTGTAAGTTCTCTGGTTCCATGTGACCTTCTATTTATTGTATATTTAGGTACTGTGGTATTTTATGATAGATTGGTTATATATGTATTTTAGGGCAACGTCGGAACAAAAAAAATATAGCCCTACTCCTTCTCCTTAATATGCTTCTCCTGAACCTCGTGCGCCTCCTTCTCAAGTTTCTTAAAGTCGACCGTCAGATTACCCGCTGTTAACGCCTTTAAAAATTGTGCTTCTAACGCATGATAATAAGTGGGTTTCTTATCCATATATTCTTTTATAAAAAGTTCGAGCCTATCGAGTAGCGCCTCGACCGAACCGTTGTTAGCTGTCATTATATTTTTCACTTTTCCTAGCATAAGCCCGAACTTTAATCTCAGTATAGAAATACAGGTCAGTGCTGGAAATATATAATCCTCTTTATAGTAAGCTTCCTTCCCAAACCGAGTCCATCTTTCAAGAACTTCATGGTGCACATAGTAAATTATGCGCCTCTTCGTCATGGACATGTTGTTCGCATTGGCGCGATCGCAAATTGCTTTTAAAGTAAGCGTACCATTCGGGTCTGGTGCAACATTCTTCCAAATTTCAAAACTTTTTTTCGAGATATCCATTTTTCTCCTTTCGTCAATTAGGATATTCTGGTATATTGGTTTCTTATGTATAATACTGCGAATGGGGTAGTTTGTCAACATATTTTTTAAAATATTTTTTCCTACTATTAAAACCTTATTTTCCCGACTGCGGTTTTCAGGTCTTCATTATTCAGATGAAGATATTTTTCTGTGGTGCGGATATTGCGGTGGGACAGTAACTGCTGCACGGTAAAAACGTTCTCTCCTTGCTTTAGTAGGGCAACGGCAAAACTGTGCCGCAGCATATGAGGCGATAGTCCGTCCTTCTCTATATGAGCATCCCTGCAATACTTCCTGACTATATATTGCACAGAAGCGGAGTCTATCCGCCGGTCGCGCTTACTCAGGAATAAGGGGGCGCGCGGCTCTATACTCTCTCGTGTCTTCAAATACCTTCTGATAGCCGTCATTACCATGGCGTTTACAGGAATGGTTTTTTCGTGGTTACCTTTGCGGATGAACTTGATCGTGCAGCTACCATAATTAATATCATCTGCGTTTAATTCTACGAGTTCGGTCAGCCTTATGCCGGTGCCGATAAGCATTGTGATTATTGCCGTGTCGCGTTCTATATAATATCTCGAGGCGTTATCTTTAACCGCCTTC
>CAZYZC010000068.1:0-6617 GCA_964650985.1 uncultured Planctomycetia bacterium
GCTTCAGAATTAATTATGCAACCTGTATGAGGTCAAACTCGCTGAAAGATTCCGGGAACAGAAATGGCTTGCTTATACCAATATAAGGGGGTAAAATATGGCTCAAGAGAATAATATAGAAATAAATAGCGAATCCTTAACAAAGGAATCCATTGTGGCCCATTCATATAAACATATAATATCGGCAGTAGGACTAACACCGCTTTATACGAATAGAGACGGAAATAGCACGCTTTTCAATGCCGATTGTCTTAGTATCATGGACTCCATTCCATCTGAATCAATAGATATGATTTTTGCAGATCCTCCATATTTCTTATCAAATGGCGGCATGTCATGCCATGCCGGGAAGCGAGTCTGTGTAAATAAGGGCGATTGGGATAAGTCTAAAGGTATCGAAGAAACCCATAAATTTAATCTTGAATGGCTGAGGCGTTGCCAAAATATTCTCACCAAAGACGGCACGATATGGGTTAGTGGTACGATGCATGTTATTTATTCGATAGGCTTTGCCATGCAACAGCTCGGCTTTAAAATTATGAATGACATAGCGTGGTTTAAGATAAATCCCCCACCGAATCTGTCCTGCCGATATTTTACACATGCCACAGAAACAATATTATGGGCCGCCAAAAATAAAAATAGCAGGCACTATTTCAATTATCCATTGATGCGTAAAATGAACAACAATAAACAAATGCAATCATTATGGTCTATTACAGCGCCAAAAATCGAAGAAAAAATATATGGTAAGCACCCAACGCAAAAGCCGTTGGCGCTTTTAGAGCGGATAATATTAGCTTCGACAAAAGAGCATGATATAGTGCTTGACCCATTTACCGGATCGTCTTCGACCGGCGTAGCTGCCTATAGATTAGGTAGAGATTTCATAGGTATAGATAGTAATAAAGACTATCTGAATCTATCCGTCAAACGCCTTAACTTCGAGCAGAGAACGAAACACGACGTTAAAGAAGAAATAAAACACGTGGAGAAAGATATTGAACGACTTGTCTCTGTATAAAAAACATTTAAAGATTAATTCGCTCGATGAGCTAATAAAAGAGTTTCAAGATACGCTTCTCGAATCTAATATGACGTTCTCGTATTTTTGCGACTGGGACAAGATAAAGAAGAACATCGAAAAATATAAATATGAAATCAATATACTAAATTATCTTGTCGGCGCTAAAGACGTAAAAACAAAGCTTCAAGAGATATTAAAAAAGAATCCAGAGACGTTAAAAATTATTCCTCTCATCATAGCTGTTAGGGATTTAGACATTGCTGTCATAAGAGATCCTGAAAGACCGCTAGAAACATTATCAAAATATAGCTTCGACAAGAAAACAATTACTGATTCAGAGATAAAAAACACAATCTCTTTTTGTGAAGATTCTGGCATCATTGCCCTTTTCTCGGACTTAAGAATAAAAGATCTACGAGACTATCTCCTCGGCGTTGAGACAGGACTCGATACAAACGCTCGCAAGAATAGAAGTGGCACTGCTATGGAAAGCCTTATAACGCCTATTCTTAAGAAGATTAAAAATATTACAGTTTATTCGCAGCAGAGCTTTGAAAGCATATGCGGTAAAAATGGTATCCCGAAATGTGATGGCATCGAAAATCGAAAATTCGACTTTGTTGTTAAGACACTGACAAAATGTTACAACATAGAAGTTAATTATTTTTCCGGGCAAGGCTCTAAACCACAGGAGATTGTAGATTCCTACATAAACAGAAATAATGAGTTAAAACGAGCGGGCATGGGATTTGTGTGGGTTACTGACGGTGTTGGGTGGAAGAGCGGCGTTAATCAGCTCACAAAAGCTTTTAAAGAAATGGATCACGTTCTCAATATTTCGCTCGCCAAAAAAGGTCTTTTGCAGGATATCTTAAAATAGGACACCTCCCGAACAAATTGACAACGAAAAAATAAATTATAAGAGAACGTCATGCTAAATCGATAATCCTATGGATGAATCAAATGAGATCAAGCTTCTCAAAGCCAAAGTCGCCCTGTTAGAAACAGAGAAAAAACACCTTACCCAAAAATTAGCCAGTATAGAAAAGCAAAGAACTAATAAGTCTTCTTCGGTACCCCTAGAATTTGAATCGATAATCTCTTTAGAAAGTCGTCAAGATTTTCCTATTGATAGCAAAATACAATTGTTGAAAAGTCTATTCCATGGCCGGGAAGACGTCTATGCACGTTATTGGATAAGCCGAAAAACTGGGAAGCGAGGTTATAGCCCTGTTTGTAAAAATGAATGGCTCAGTGGTATTTGTAAGAAGCCCAATATAAAATGCTCCGAATGCCCTAATAGGGAACTTTTACCACTAACCGACAATATTTTCAAGAAACACTTGGAGGGTGTTTGTAGCATAGGTATTTATCCCATGTTGCTCGATGAGACTTGTTATTTTTTAGCTATTGATTTTGATGGAGATGGTTGGATTGATAATATTCGCGCTTTTCGAGAAACCTGTTTAACATGCAATGTTCCTGTTGCGGTGGAGCGGTCGAAATCCGGTAATGGCGCTCATGCATGGATATTTTTTGAAGAAAAGGTTCCGGCAGCGCTAGCGCGAAAAACAGGAAGTTTTTTAATCACGGAAACCATGTCAAAACGCTACCAACTTTCCATGAAGAGCTATGATAGATTATTCCCCAATCAAGATACGTTACCCAAAGGAGGATTCGGAAACCTTATAGCGTTGCCTTTCCAAAAAGACGCTGTGAATAGAGGTAATAGTGTATTTATAAATGACGACAACAAACCTTACGCTGATCAATGGCAATTCTTGTCTAATATCAAGAAGATGACGCTTTTAGATATTGAAAGAATCCTTAATGACACTTTTGCAGGCGGACAAGTTCTTGGCGTGGGAGTTAGCCCCACAGACGAAAATGATCCACCCTGGATGACGCTGCCTTCAGGGAAGAAAAGGTTTAAACCCGCTATAAAAGATTTACCGCGCGAAGTCGAATTAACCATCGCCAACAAAATATATATAAGGGTCGATAGCCTGCCATCAGTGCTTCTCAATCAAGTTAAGCGGCTCGCTGCATTTCAAAACCCAGAGTTTTATAAGAGACAGAATATGAGGCTATCCACAGCCATAACTTCGAGAATTATATGCTGTTCAGAAATTTTAGATGGATATCTCTCGCTGCCGAGAGGATGCTTGGATGATCTAAGTTATTTAATGGAAGAATACGGCATTAAAATAATTATAAAAGACGAAAGAATTTCCGGCACAAAGAGCAATTTTAAATTTTTCGGTACTTTAAGTAAAGAACAAAAATCGGCTGTGAGAAAAATATTAAAAAAAGATATAAGCGTTTTTGTCGCGCCTCCGGGAACAGGAAAAACGGTGACCAGCATTTACGCTATAGCAAGAAGAAAAACAAATACACTGGTTTTAGTGCATCGTAAGCCCCTTATTGAACAGTGGCGCATGCGTCTTAGCTCCTTCTTAGGTATTGACGTAAAAAATATCGGCCAGATAGGCGCCGGCAAAAATAATCCTAATGGGATCTTGGATGTTGGCATGATACAAAGCATGGAACGGAAAGGCGCGGTGGATAACAGGATAGCCGATTACGGATTTATTATAGCAGATGAATGCCACCATATATCCGCCGTTTCTTTCGAGAGAGTTTTGGCGCAGGCCAAGGCTAAGTATATCCTTGGGCTTACAGCCACTCCATATCGCCGTGATGGTCATCAGCCGATCATTCATATGCAGTGCGGCCCGATTTCTTGCCGTATAAAAACTAAAGATACTGAACAGAAGATTTCCGAGTTTACCGTGATACCAAGAACAACAGGATTTATTTGCGAATGGTCTGAAAGTACCAATATTTACGATGTCTGGCCGAAGCTGGTAAAAGACAGTGCTAGAAATAACTTGATAATAGAAGACATTATAAATGCTGTACGTGCCGGTAGATTTCCTATTATCCTTACTGAGCGGAGAGAGCACCTTGAATTATTAGCGGGCGCGCTTAAGGATAGGATTGAACACCTGACCGTTCTTTACGGTGGAGTAAAAGCCAAAGAACGGAGAGAGCTATTGAATATACTATCTGATGCTCCGATGGGTAGTAAGAAAGCTATTTTGGCTACCGGTAGTTATATCGGCGAAGGTTTTGACGATCCAAGGTTGGATACACTTTTTATGACAATGCCTATCTCGTTCAAGGGTAAGGTTGTCCAATATGCAGGGAGGCTTCATCGTGATCATCCGGGCAAAAAAGATGTCCTGATTTACGACTATATAGATAAGGGAGTGTCGGTGCTTTGGAATATGTACCAAAAGAGGCTGAAAACATACAAAAATATAGGGTACATGGTCAAAGAAGACACTGTTTATGGAGGGGTGACATTTTAAGGTTTTCATGGTCTGGGGTGACAAAGGGCGACGCTTTTTAAACCATTGTAAAATAAAGAGTTATGATTTCTTGTCACCCCTAAAGGGGTGACAAATTGCGACAAATACTGACATTTTCTGGTCTTTTAATGTGCCATAAAAGAGCTATTTTATACCCGGACATTTTGACCAAAATTGACATGTCCTAGGACATGAGACTGTTGAATAATATTGTATTCTATGGCGGGATATTGGTAGCACCTACTTATTTAGGCGTTATTTTTTACTTTTCTTCTTTTTATTCTTTAAAAAAGCTAAGCGATCATATCTTTAAGGGCCAGCCCTTGCCATAAGAATGCCTTCTTGCTGTTCAATAAAGAATCTTGCCGTGCGCTTTAAGTTAATCACTATCGCGGTAAGATAACACTGGATCCTGAGTTTCCAGAGCCGCCTGAATTTAGCTCTCATCATCCCATGGAAGCGTTTGGCCTCACCGATAACCCGTTCCACACAAGAGCGCTTTTTAAATATAGCCCGATATTCTTCGGTGCTATTGAACGCTATGGCTTCCTGCTTTAATAAGTAATCCTGATTAACATAAAGCTGTCTAAGTGGATATCTGGTGCATCTCTCCCGAAGCTTGCATTTCCTGCATTTTATGCCCACGAACATATGGTTTGATTTTCTCTTTTCGTATCCGGCATATTCAAGCTCCTCACCTGCCGGGCAGGTGACCTTCTTGTTCTCCAGGTCTATCTTAAAAGCGTCGACCTTGTAAAGATCGAGGTGGTCATATTTGTGCACCCTTATAGGGATAGCGGTTTTGATATTATTATCCTTGAGTAGGCGCCTGACCTTATAGCTGTCGTAGCCCCTGTCCAGCGCCGCCTCTATAGGCCGTATATTGTTTTTTATGGGTTCTTCGACAAAGCCCTTTTCGAGCTTATAATCATCGATGTTCCCGGGCTTGGCGTCGATATTGAGTATGGTTGACGAGTCATTATCGACCATCATCTCGGCCTTGTATCCGAAAAAGCCGGTTGTCTTGGCCGTGTGCCCGTATCTGGCATCGGGGTCGTTGGGCGATAGGATGTGTTTATACCCCATAACAGAATCTTTGTCATCTTTACGCGGGAACTTGACATCCGCCAGAACCGATGTCGAATCTACGGAGATAGACCTGGGATGGGCTACGCCTAAGTCTATGATAACAGATACTATCCTTTCGAATATCTCCTTAAATACCTTGTCGGTAAGGCGGCTTCTTAGGACGCTGAAGGTTGAGTGATCGGGGATGGGTGAGTCCAGATCGGTCCTGGTAAACCACATGTACTTTATGTTCACGTTCAACTCTTCGACTAGCTTACGCTCGGATGGGATATTCGCCATATACATGACTATGAGCATCCTGAAGAGCCGCTCAGGCGAATATCCGATCGGACCCAGACGTGAATAATACGGCTTTGCTAGCTCATTGATAAAGGAAAAATCCACTTTTTCATCGATTATGCGTAAAGCATCATCTTTTGGGATACGTTTTTCCATCTGCCCCAGGTAAAAACTCTTCTGTTTGCATTGGGTTTCCCAATTCATTTTTATCACCCCTCTCGACGGTAATTATACCATTTTCCGACGAGAGAAGCAATATTTTATTGAAGAATTATTGGAAAATTATTAAAGGGCTGGGGTGGGTATTATTCAACAGTCTCACATTTAAGGACATTTTGCAACCATAGATATTATAGATAGTTACAACTTCATGTCCTAAAAAAAGTAGGACAAAAATGGACAAAAAACGGACATTTCTGTCCTTCAGATGGACATTTTAGCACCAAAAACCTCTCCTAAAACTCACCTCTCTGAATTACCGAAAATCCTTGGTTTCTATGACTCAGGATCGTATAATCGAGACCGTAAAACCAGAGATTAGGTTATGGCGAGAGGCATACCCCCGAGCCACTACAGGAAAAACGCCTATCATTTTATGGTAGGCGTTTTTCTTTTGGTGGCGTCTCTGTTGAAGGACTCGAAGCCAAATTTCGCCGACCAACGGAAGGAAAAGGCCTCTGGCCGACAGAAATTTGGCTGGCTACGCAGCGAGCTCTGCGAGCGGAGTAGCCGAGTCCTCGCGGGGGAGCCAAATTTTGCCGTTATTTTACTCAGATGACCAAGTAGGATAACGGCAAAATTTTCATATGGGGAACCATAGGTTCCCCCTGATGACGTTCGCTCGCAAC
>CAZYZC010000069.1:0-6610 GCA_964650985.1 uncultured Planctomycetia bacterium
ACCGTATACTCCTACGGCGCCTTCGTGGCGCTCGGGTTCGCGGCCGCAGCCTTCCTCATTTACCGCCGCGCGGCGCATTTCGGAATAGATAAAGACAACGCGATGGATCTGGTCATTCTGATGCTTGTATCCGGCGTCGTCGGCGCAAGATTATTTTATGTGCTTCTCAATATGGCATATTACCGGGCGAATCCTTACGAGATCATAAACCTGTCCAGGGGAGGGCTCGTCTGGTACGGCAGCTTCTTCGCGGCGATCGGTTCGGCCGTCATTTATATAAAGCGCAGGAAGATAGGGTTCTTAAACGCCATGGACCTCATCGTCCCCTATATAGCCCTTGCCCAGGCTTTCGGAAGGGCGGGATGTTTTTTTAACGGCTGCTGTTACGGCCTTGACGGTATCCCGATCCAGCTCTATTCGTCGTTTTTGTTGGTGGTGATATTTGTACTGCTTGTCTACTGGCAGGACCGGCGCAGATTCAAGGGGGAGATAGCGCTGGGATACTGCATGCTTTATTCCTTAAAGAGGTTCGGGGTTGAATTTTTCCGCGGAGACAACCTAAGGATATTTTCGGGACTTACGATATCGCAGGTCATAAGCCTGTTCGTCTTTATCATAGCGGCCCTCATCTTTATAAAAAAGGTATACGAATGGAAAGAGAGAGACACAGTTTCGAAATAACCGACGGCGACGCCGGCAAGAGGCTCGATAAGTTCCTTGTAGGGCGCCTCTCGAAAGAATTCTCGCGCGCGCATATCCAGAAGCTCGTATCCGAGGGACATGTGATCCTCGACGGCGCGCCGGCCAGGAACAGCCATAAGCTCTGTATCGGCGAAACGGTCGACGTTACGGTGCCCGCGCCGGCGGCGTCTTTCATGGAGCCGGAGGAGATACCGCTGAAGATAGTCTATGAGGACGCGGAGCTTCTGGTGGTCGACAAACCCGCCGGCATGGTGGTCCACCCCGCCCCCGGAAATTATAACGGCACTCTCGTAAATGCGCTCCTTTCCCACTGCAGGAATCTTTCCGGCATCGGCGGCGTATCCAAGCCCGGCATAGTGCACAGGATAGATAAGGGCACGTCCGGGCTTCTTCTGGTGGCGAAGACGGACGGCGCGCACAAGTCGTTGGCAAAACAATTCAAGGACAAGACGATACGGCGCGTTTATGTGGCGCTGGTGAGAGGAAGGGTTGAGCTCGATAACGGGGTGGTGGAGCTGCCGATAGGCCGAAGCCCGAAAGACAGAAAGAAGATGATAGTAAAGTTCGAGGATTCCAAGGACGCCCTTACCGCGTATAAGGTTATCGAGAGGTTTAAGGACACGACGATGCTCGAGCTCGTCCTCGGAACGGGGAGGACGCACCAGATAAGGGTCCATATGCTGCATATAGGCCATCCCATAGTCGGGGATGAAAAATACGGTTACAGCGACACGATCGGAAGGCCCGCCCTTCACGCCAGGACGATAGGTTTTATTCATCCTAAGACCGGCGTCTACATGGAATTTTCAAGCGAGCTTCCCGGCGATATGGTAAGATTGATAAAAGATAGGCGTTGTTAGGGTTTAGGGTTTAGGAAGAGTTTGCCTAATCACTATTCACTAGTCACTATAATCTACGCGTGCGCGATAGATAGCTAATAAGGACATACAAGAGATGATGATTAAGCCGATAAATAAAATCGCCGGCGAGATCACCGTGCCGGGAGATAAGTCGATATCCCACAGGGCGGTCATTCTCGGCGCGATCGCCAAAGGAAGGACCGTAATAAAGAACCTGCTGGATTGCGACGACTGCCGCAGTACGGTCCGGGCCTTTAAGAATATGGGAGTACATATAGATGAAGGAGACGGCGGCGTTGCCATAGAGGGACGCGGCCTGAAAGGGCTCGAGAAGCCTTCCGGCCCTGTAAATGTCGGGGAGTCGGGGACGAGCATGAGGCTCCTGGCCGGCGTGATCTCGGGGCAGGATTTCGGCGTTTCGCTGGAAGGTTCCGGCGGGCTCAATAAGCGGCCCATGAAAAGAATAGTGGAGCCGTTATCGATGATGGGCGTCGACATAAAGGCCTCGGCCGGCGGCTTTCCGCCGATCGCCGTAAACGGCGGGCGGGTGAAGCCGATAGACTATAAACTTCCGGTCGCCAGCGCGCAGGTCAAGTCCGCCATTCTTCTCGCCGGGCTGTACGCGGACGGGATAACGGCCGTGGAGGAGGATATCGCCTCGCGCGACCATACCGAGCGGGCGCTAAAATATTTCGGGGCGAAGGTGGCCGTTGACGGGCAGAAGGTCAGCGTCGAGGGTATAAAAGAATTATCGGCGCGCACGGTAGAGATCCCCGGAGACATATCGAGCGCCGCGTTCTTCATCGCGGCCGCGACGCTGTTAAAGGGCTCCATTCTCAGGATAAAAGGCCTCGGCATAAACCCGACGAGATACGCTTTTATAGACGCCCTTTTAAGGATGGGCGCGAATATCGCGCTATCCGACAGGAAGGACGCGTTCGAGCCGTCGGCCGATATGACCGTTGAAGGGGCCGTTACGCGCGGCGTCGTTATAGGCGAAGAGATGATACCCGGTATGATCGACGAGCTGCCCGTCTTATTCACGGTAGCCGCGCTTTCGGAAG
Organism: uncultured Planctomycetia bacterium; assembly: GCA_964650985.1. GTDB lineage: Bacteria > Omnitrophota > Gorgyraeia > 2-01-FULL-45-10 > 2-01-FULL-45-10 > JAPLMF01. The sequence goes on from CAZYZC010000069.1 coordinate 2,627, forward strand.
GAAGGACCGTTATCAGGGGCGCCGGGGAGTTGAGGGTCAAGGAGACGGACAGGATATCGTCCTGCGGGGCGAACCTGAAGGCTCTCGGCGCGAAGTTCGATATCACCGGAAATGATATAGTAATAGAAGGCGTTCCCCGGCTCAAAGGCGCCGGATTAAAAAGTTTCGGCGACCACAGGACCTGCATGGCGGCGGTGGTCGCGGCGCTTACGGCGGAGGGTCCGAGCTCCATCGACGATACGGAGTGCGTGAATAAGTCGTTCCCGGATTTCTTCCGGGTGCTGGAGAGCGTTGTAGCCTAAATCCGCCGATTCCGATCTTACATGATTTTTGTTTGACAACAGTGTGATATTCTGTTAATATTTCAGCATATCCTTAAGGAGATGACATGAGCCTTAAAAGCGTAATAAGCTTCGTCCGCAAAACCTACAATGAAGCGCTGGGGATGTTCTCTAACGATATGGGAATAGACCTGGGCACGGCCACGACCCTCGTATACCTTAAGAACCAGGGGATAGTTCTGTGCGAGCCTTCCGTAGTCGCGATAGAAGCCGGCACGTCGAATGTTCTCGCCGTAGGCGAGGAAGCCAAACGCATGCTCGGCAGGACTCCCGGAAACATAATGGCGATCAGGCCGATGAGGCACGGCGTAATAACGGACTTCGAGATCTCCGAGGCTATGCTGCGTTATTTCATAAAGAAGGTCAATAAATCCAAACCGCTGGTGCGGCCCAGGATAGTGATAGCGATACCTTCGGGCATAACCGAGGTCGAGAAGCGCGCGGTAAAAGATTCCGCCCTACATGCCGGGGCGCGCGAGGTATTCATGATAGAGGAGCCGATGGCCGCCGCGATAGGCGTCGGTCTTCCGATACAGGAGCCCTCCGGAAACATGATAATCGATATAGGCGGCGGCACGACGGAGATGGCGGTCATATCGCTGGCGGGCATAGTATTCTCGAAATCGGTAAGGGTGGGCGGCGATGAGCTCGACGAGGCGATAATAAACTACCTGAAGAAGAATTACAATCTTATGATAGGCGAGCGCACCGCCGAAGAGATAAAGATAAAGATCGGCTCCGTTTATCCTCTGGAGGAGGAGCTGAAGATGGAGGTCAAGGGGCGCGATCTCATAGCGGGCCTGCCCAAAACAGTCACTATAACAAGCGAAGAGATCCGCGAGGCCATGGCCGAACCGATAGCCCAGATCCTGGAGGCCGTCAGGATAACACTCGAACGGACGCCGCCGGAACTCTCCAGCGATCTTATAGAAAAAGGCATAGTGCTCGCCGGAGGAAGTTCGCTCCTGCGCGGCCTGGATAAGCTGATCGCCGAGGAGACGGGGCTGCCCGTCCACCTGTCCGAAGATCCGATGACGGCCGTCGCGCTCGGTACCGGCAAGGTCTTGAGCGAGATAAAATATCTTAAGAGAGTAACGGTAGTTCCCAGACTCGAGCGATAAACCCCTCGACGCATATCCCGGCTTATTAGTCAGGATATTTGCTCGGGGTAATCCTGAGCGGCACCCATAGTATCCGCTCTATTGGGCGCAAGATTTTGGTGCCGTCGAAGGATAAAAGGTGTGCGCAATCAAAAGAGTGTAATACTCAAGTCCCTGGTAATAGCAGCCCTGGTAGTCTTCCTTGCCGTAAATTCCAGATCCCCGTCCAATCCATTCAGAATAAACCTGCTCGACCTGTTCTCCAGCCCTCTTAAAGTCCTCTCGCAGACGGCTTCATTCTTAAAGAGCATAGTGCCTTTCCATTCGCTGAGAAAAGAGAACAGCGACCTCCGCGACCGCATCAATACGCTCAACAGGAAGATAGAGACATACAAGGTTATACAGGATGAGAACGACCGTCTGAAAAGTTTTCTGAATTTCAGAAAGTCCGTCCCGTATACGGCCTTGCCGGCCCAGGTCATAGGCCGCGATCCGTCAAACTGGTCGAATACCCTCATAATAGACAAGGGCCTCTCTCAGGGCATAGCCCGGGACAAGGCGGTTATATCTACAAAAGGCCTTGTAGGCAGGATCGTCGAACTCGGCAATCGCTCGGCGAAAGTCCTCCTCATAACAGATCCGAATTCCAAGGTCGGCGTCATAATACAGAGGAACAGGCAGGGGGGCATGCTCATCGGCAGGCCCGACGGAAAATGCAGGATGATATACATAGCTCTCGATTCCGACGTTGCGGCAGGCGACAGGGTGCTTACCGCCGGATTGGGGAGCATATTCCCGAAGGATATACTCGTCGGGGAGGTATCGGCGGTCGAGAAGGAACCCGGCCGGCTTTATAAATACGCCGTCATAAATACCGCGGAGGACCTGTCGAGGCTGGAAGAGGTGCTATGCCTTCGGTGAACAGGGTCTTTATGTACTCCGTCTTGGCCGCGCTGCTTCTCATCCATATCACGGTCCTTAATTATATAAGCATCTCCGGTTTTAAGCCGAACCTGCTCCTTATAGCGGTAGTCTTTCTGGCCCTCTTCTTCGGTTCCAGGGTAGGGCTGGAGGCTGGGATAGCGGCCGGCATAGGCAAGGATATGCTGGCGTTCGATTTCCTGGGAATAAATACGCTGATATTGGCCCTGACCGGCCTGGCGATAGGCGCTATGCACGCCAAGTTCTTCAAAGAGTCCGGGTTCACGCGCGCGGCGATAGTATTCTTCTTCTCGGCCCTGTCGATGTTCCTCCATCTTTTTCTGTACGGGCTTATATCCAATACCGTCGATATAAGCTTCGTCGATTATGCGGCGTCGTCGATACTGCCGGTATCGCTATATTCGGCCCTGGCCGCCATCCCCGTATTTTCGGTCCTGGAACGCGTTTTCGGGGTTAAGAGCGAGCAGGATATCATATGAACCCAGCACCTTCTCTGAAAACAGTCTATAGAGTAGCGATGGTAGCGAGGCTTATGAAAGAAGGTGCCGGGTGAAGGACAGGATAATAACCGGCCTCGTATCTCTTCTTTTTATAGTAATCCTGATAAACCTGTTTTACACTCAGGTTGTACGGTTTCACTATTACTCAAGGCTGTCCAAGAATAATTCCATACGCATAATACCCATAGACGGCCCGAGAGGAAGGATATTCGACAGAAGCGGACAGGTCCTGGTTTCGAACAGGTTGTCGTTCGACGCGGCCATAGTTTATCAGGAGCTCGGGGACAGAAAGAGGTTTTCGGGCGCCCTCTCTGATACACTGGGGATGACGGATAAGGAAATAGTCAAGGCCCTGTCAAAAGCCAGGAAAAAACCGTACGCGCCGGTAGTGATAGCCGAAGATATAGGCAAGGATAAGGCCATAGCCCTGGAGGAGTTAAGCTGTGACATACCGGGGCTTCGGATAGAGACGCGCTCGAAGAGGGACTATGTATGCGGGGATTCCGGCGCCCATGTCTTAGGGTACTTAAGCGAGATGACCGAAAACGAGCTTCTGGATATGAATCCCGTTAGAAACATGAGCCTTATTGCGGTTTCTAACGGGATGAAGGATTACGGATACAGGCCCGGAGACCTTATCGGTAGAAGCGGGGTCGAGAAATATTACGATAAGTATCTCAGGGGAGTTGACGGCGGTACGCAGATAGAGGTAGACAACCGCGGCAAAGAGACCAGGACTCTCGGCGTCAAAGAGCCCTCGAGCGGCCAGGATATATATCTGACCATAGATAAGTCGATGCAGCTGGCCTGCGACAAGCTTTTGGGGGAACGTAAAGGAGCGGTTATAGTAATGGATCCGAGGTCCGGGGAGATATTGGCTCTTGCCAGCCACCCGGCTTTCGATCCCGGCATATTCATAAAACCGGACGCTTCCAGAGAGAGGATGGGGCTCTTAAGAGACAAAGAGGGCCGTCCGATGTCCGACAGGGCGATCTCCGGGCTCTATCCTCCCGGCTCGGTATTTAAGATAGTCACCGCGGCCGCGGCGCTGGAGTCCGGCAGGATATCGAAGAACACCCGCTTTACGTGCAGCGGGAGCTA
>CAZYZC010000070.1:0-2378 GCA_964650985.1 uncultured Planctomycetia bacterium
CGCCTTTCACATTAAGCTCTTCGGCTATCCTGATCCGTCCGTTCGGGCAATTGACGATGCAGAGATAGCACCCTTTGCACCGGTCTTTGATTATTCTGATCTTCCCGGAAGGTTTCTTTGCCTTGACGACTTTCATACCATCACCTCTTTAATAATTACATCGCAAATAGCACCGGGTGTCAAGTTATACTTTGCCAACAGCTCCCCGTTCTTTCCGTGCTCGATAAATTTGTCCGGCAGGCCGAATCTCTTTACCCTAATGCCGTTTAAACCGGCGTCTCCCAATATCTCAAGTACAGCCGAACCGAATCCGCCCTCCAGAACGCCGTCCTCTATGGTCACTATCCTGCGGGTGGTATGGAATATGCTGAATAAGAGGCCCCTGTCGATGGGTTTTACGAACCTGGCGTTGACTACCGCGGCCTTCACCTGTCTGGCGGCCAGTAGGTCGGAAACCTTTAAGGCGGTCTCCGCCATGCTGCCTATCGATATTATCGCCAGGTCCTTTCCTTCGCGCAGCATTTCGGCTTTGCCGTCCAGGATCGGTGTCTTTTCCGTGCTCTTAAGGGCCGCGGAACCCTTAGGATACCTTATCGCTACCGGCCCTCCGGCGCCGAGGGCGAATTCAAGCATAGACCTGAGCTCGCCCGGCGTTGCCGGGGCCAGGACCTTAAGATTCGGGATGTGCCTTAAATATGCGATATCGAACACTCCGTGATGCGTAGGCCCGTCTTCGCCGACCAGGCCGGCGCGGTCGAGGCAGAATACTACAGGCAGCCCCTGCAGACATACGTCGTGTATTATCTGGTCATACCCGCGCTGCATGAATGTCGAGTACATCGCCACCACGGGTTTGAACCCGGCCCTTGCCAGTCCGGCGGAGAAGGCCACGGCGTGCTCCTCGGCTATTCCGACATCGAAGAACCTGTCCGGAAAGTTGCGCGAGAAAGCGTTTAAGCCCGTGCCGTCCAGCATCGCGGCCGTTACCCCGACGATCTTAGGGTTCCGCGCCGCCAGCTTTACCATCTCCTCGCCGAAGGCTTCGGTGAATGTCACGCGGGAGGCTTCCGGAAGAGCCTTCTTTCCGGTGACGATATTGAAAGGCCCCGTACCGTGAAAAGAGGCCGGATCCTCTTCCGCGTACTTATATCCTTTTCCTTTTTTTGTCACCACATGTATCAGTATGGGCTCGTTCAGATTCTTTAGATTCCTGAAGGTCTCCACAAGCTGCGTTATGTTATGCCCGTCTATCGGCCCGAAATACCTGAACCCCAGCTCCTCAAAAAGCATTCCGGGAATAAGGAGGTTCTTTAATCCCTCCTCGAGTTTGCGCGCGGCCCTGTAGGCGCGGAAGCCGAACCTGGGAATACGCTTGATCACTTTTTCGATGTCCCTGCGTATCTTGTTGTAGGCGGGCGTGGCTATTATCCTGTTCAGGTATCGCGATAACGCCCCCACGGAATGGGATATCGAAAGTTCGTTGTCGTTCAATATTATTATTATATCTTTATTCGCGTGGCCGGCGTGGTTTAAGGCCTCGAAGGACATTCCTCCGGCGAGCGCGGCGTCGCCTACCACCGCTATAATCTTATTGTGTTTGCCTTCCAGGTCGCGCGCCGTTACCAGCCCCATCGCGGCGGATATCGACGTCGAGCTGTGGCCTGTCGTGAATATGTCGTTTTCGGGGCTTTCATCTTTATTGGGAAAACCGCTTAGGCCTCCGAGCCGGCGCAGCGTAGGAAACATCTTCCTCCTGCCCGTCAGTATCTTGTGGCCGTAAGCCTGGTGGCCGACGTCCCAGAGGACCATATCGGCCGGGGTATCGAAGACATAGTGCACAGCTATCGCCAGTTCTACCGAACCGAGGCTTGAGGCCAGATGTCCGCCGTTCTTCGAGACCGTATCGATTATGAGTTCGCGCATCTCTTCGGCAAGCGTCGGTAATTCCGCCAGATCCATCCGCCTCAGGTCGGCGGGGGAGTCTATCTTATCGATCGATCTTTGCATAAACCTCTTCCGCTATTTTCCGTAATTTATCCGCCTTCTTGCCAAAAACCTTAACGGCCCCTCCGGCCTTCCGCAGAAGCCCGGCAGCTTCCTTAACGGCCTTTTCGCGGCCCGGCTTCCCTGTGCAGCCATCCGAATCGGCTATATCGTCGGCTATCTGGAACGCGAGGCCGAGGTATCGCCCGTAACCGGCCATCGCCTTTATTTGTTTTTTGCCGGCCTTTGCCGCCACTGCGCCGAGCGAGGCGGAGGCCTCGAAAAGCTTTGCCGTCTTCAGCAGATTTACCGGGGAGGCGTCTTTCTTCCGTCCGGCACTTAAGTCCATCTCCTGGCCGCCCACCATTCCGGACGACCCCGCGGCCCGGGCCAGC
>CAZYZC010000070.1:2478-6585 GCA_964650985.1 uncultured Planctomycetia bacterium
TATTACCGGGCGGATGCGCTTTCCTCCGGAAAATACGCTGTACCTCATGGCCTTGTGCAGGCGCTTCGGCTCGACGCTTTCCGGCGGAAGAAATTTGTCCAGCAGGTTTTCTAAATTCATCTCTTTTTCTTCGTATCCTTTTCGTCTTCCTCGTCCACCGATTTTTCGTCGAAGGGTTTCAGCTCCAACGACCCGTCCTCGGCCTTTAAAAGTATCTCAACCTTCTTCTTGGCCGCTTCAAGCTTCTTCTGGCAAACGCCGGAGAGCCTTATGCCTTCCTGGTATTTTTCCAGCGCCTCTTCAAGCGGTATATTCCCGTTCTCCAGATCCCCCACTATCTTCTCAAGCTTCTTAAGAGCTTCTTCGAACTTCATATCGGCGGCCATCTTATTCTACCTCCTCTATTTTACTCTTCACGGTCCCTTTGCCGAACCGCGTCTGTATGATATCGCCCTTCGAAAGCGCGGCGGAATTTTTTATTATATCGCCCGACGGTATTTTAACCGTGACGCTGTAGCCCCTGTTCAGTATGGCGAGCGGGTTCAGGGCCTCGAGCTTCCCGGTAATTCTGCCGAAGCCTTCGCCGCGCATCTTTAAGAGATGATCTACCCTCAGGCTTAGGTCTTTTTTAAGGTCATCTATCTCCTGAACGCGCTGGGTTATCATATTCATTGGCTGCCTTAATGCGTAGCTGCCTCTTAGCGACGCCAGGCGCTCGGACAGCGTATCGACTATGCCGGTTAAGGAATTTTTGAGCCTCAGGAGCGCGGTATTTACCTTGTCTATCAGTTCCTCCTTGCGAGGAAGGACCAGTTCGGCCGCCGCGGAAGGCGTCGGGGCCCTGAGATCCGATACAAAATCGCAGATGGTAAAATCTATTTCATGGCCGACGGCGCTTATTACCGGAAGCTCGGAATCATATACCGCGCGCGCGACCACCTCTTCGTTGAAAGGCCACAGGTCCTCGAGCGACCCTCCCCCGCGCGCCACTATGATGACGTCGACATTCTTCATCTTATTGAATTCTCTCACGGCGGCGGCTATTTCGTTTTTGGCGTCGGCGCCCTGAACCTTGACAGGATTGATTATTATCTCAACATTCGAAAACCTGCGGCGGGCTATGTTCAATATATCCCGTATCGCCGCGCCGGTGGGCGAGGTGACTATACCTATGGCCGTCGGAAGGTGGGGTATCTGTATCTTGTGCGACTGATCGAAGAGGCCCTCTTTATGGAGCTTCTCTTTCAGCTGCTGGAACGCCAGCTGGAGCGCCCCCACGCCTTTGGGCTCAATCTCTTCGGCGATAAGCTGGTAATCTCCGCGAGCCTCGTAAACGCTGAGTTTCCCGTAACAAAGCACCTTCATGCCGTCTTTGGGCTTAAACTTGAGCCCCATGTTCGCGCGTTTAAACATCGCGCATTTAAGGACCGCGCCGGCGTCTTTGAGGGAGAAGTACATGTGGCCTGAGGTATGCAGGACGAAGTTCGATATCTCGCCCTCTACCCACACTCCGGGGAATGAGTCCTCGATCATCACGCGCACGTACTTCGTGAGCTCGGAGACCGTATATATATGCTTCTCTTTCGTTTCGTTCGGCATTCTGCTCCCACTCTTCATAGTAGATGGGCGTCGCTTTTGTGGCCGCCCTCCGCTCGTCGTCCCGCCGCATTAGGCATGCGTCGGGACTGTGGTAAAATTTTGATGGCCGCTGAACCCGGCATACAACACTTGCGATGGGCAGGGCTAGAGGCCCTGCCTTATTAGCTACAACCCTCTATAGGGCGGTTTCAGCGTCCTGCTAAATCGCCAATTGGTATCAAAATTTTACAACATTCGCTCCGGGCTTACCACAAAAGCGCCGCCCGGACTCTATTTAAAAAGCTTTTCGAATCAAGTCGTATATAATATAAACGACGACAATAATAACAATGCCCAGCATTACCGCGAGGAAATTTGTATATTTTTTGTAGCACGAGGGTCATGATAGCCATTCCGCGCATATTATAAAATTTACGTTTTTTCCGTATGCGATTTTTCTAAGCTGGTTTTCTGGAACTTCTTTCCTGCAGAATTCACACTGCTTTATTCCATGCAAATCTTTTTCTTTTATTGCCTGCTTTATTTTCTCAATCTGCTCAGCGCCGGTAAAGTACTCCAAGTGTTTTTCACAGATCATGCATACACCCCAGCTATCGTCGTATTGTTTTGCACATAAAGGGCAGATTTTCATATGAGTCCTATTCTATTCAGGCGATGATATGTAAATTTTTCATCTCGTGCTCCAGGCCCCTCGAAGGGGCGGGTGTTGAGCGGGGCGTCGAAAATCGCGAGCGGGCATGGTTTTTTGCCTTAGTTATCCACAATGTAGCTGACGTTTTCCCGTGAAGCGGGACCCCGCCTGTGCGGTTCCGAGGGCGGGGAAACGTCAGCCACTACAGAATTGTATGCAAAAAGAGCGAGCGATTTTCCGAGCGAAAATTTCTCGCTGCCCAAAAGGCTATCTCCGGTAGTAGGCGCTAAGTTTTCCGTAGGAAAACTTAGCTGGGAAATTTTCGCGTCCCCGCGAAGCACCTGCCCCGAGAGGGGCCGCCTCTCGAGGCCGAAAATTTTACGCATCAAGCTTCTTTTGGATGCGTTTGATGGAATCGGCCTTGCCGGTCTTGTCGTCTATATCAATTACGACGCCGTGGAGCTGGATGTCGCCCTCGGCCATCTCGAATTTCGTCGGTAAAGAGGTAAGGAAACGCTGCAGTATCTGCTCTTTCTTGCGGCCTATCACGCCGTCGAACGGGCCCGTCATGCCGGCGTCCGATATAAAGGCCGTTCCCTGGGGGAGTATCTTCTCGTCGGCCGTCTGGACGTGCGTATGGGAGCCGACTATCGCCGAGACCTCGCCGTCTAAGTACCAGCCGAGAGCTATCTTTTCGCTCGTCGCCTCGGCGTGCATATCGACTATTATTACGCGCGCCTTGTCTTTTATCCGATCGATCTCGGCCTTGGCGGCTTTAAACGGGCATTCGAGAGATTGCATGAATACGCGGCCGATCAGGTTTATGACGCCTACGCTTATGCCGGTTTCGGATTTCACTACTGTCGAACCCATGCCCGGCGCGCCCTGGGGATAATTGGCAGGCCTTATGAGTCTCTTTGAGACTGCGATATAATCAAATATCTCTTTTTTCTTCCATATATGGTCGCCCGATGTCAATACGTCTACGCCGGCATCGAGAAGCTCGTCGGCCATCGAGGGCGTCACTCCGCTTCCGCCGGCGACATTCTCGGCGTTGGCTATCACAAAGTCCAACCTTTCGGACTTCTTTAATTTAGGCAGGAGCGTCTTTATCGCGCGTCTTCCGGGCTCGCCGACAACGTCACCTATGAATAAGATTCTCATAAACGCCTCTTTTCGTAACCCGTAATCCGTTACTAGTAACTGGTAAATTGTGTCCTTCGGACCCATATAAAGTCGCCAGGTAATACATTTTACCAGCTACTGATTACTGATTTATTTCGCGTACTCGACAGCCCTTGTCTCCCGTATCACCGTCACCTTGATCTGTCCGGGATACTCGAGCCCTTCTTCTATCTTTTTCGTTATATCGCGCGCCATAACCGCGGCCTGCGCGTCGGTTATCTTATCCGGCTGTACTATTACGCGGATCTCCCGGCCTGCCTGTATCGCATAGGCCTTGTCGACCCCTTTAAAAGCGTCGGCTATCTGTTCGAGCTTCTCCAGGCGCTTTACGTAAGTCTCTAAAGTCTCGCGCCTGGCGCCTGGACGCGAGGCCGAAATGGCATCGGCGGCCTGCACAAGAACCGCCAGAATCGTCTTTGGCTCGATATCCTGGTGGTGAGCCTCTATGGCGTGACAGATGTTGTCGCTCTCGTTGAATTTTCGAGCGAGGTCCGATCCGATCTTCGAGTGAGTGCCTTCGACTTCGTGGCTGACCGCTTTCCCGATATCATGCAGAAGGCCTATGCGCTTGGCGAGATTAAAATCGAGCTTCAGTTCGCTGGCCATCACGCCCATGAGATGCGCCACCTCTTCGGAGTGCTGCAGCACGTTCTGGCCGTAGCTCGTCCTGTACTTAAGCCTTCCGAGAAGCT
>CAZYZC010000071.1:0-6578 GCA_964650985.1 uncultured Planctomycetia bacterium
CCTGTAGGCGTCATAAGCGCCTATAAGAGCGTCAAGCAATACGTCGATTGCCAGCTGATACTTGCGGGGGGAGGAGCTTCCGACGATCCCGAGGGGGTGCTGGTCCTGGAAGAGGTGCGTGAGAAAGCAAAAGGCGACCCCGATATACACATATTGCTGCTGCCGCAGGATGACATAACGGTGAACGCTCTACAGCGCGCCTCGGATGTAATAATCCAGAAATCCCTTAAAGAAGGTTTCGGACTGACGGTTGCCGAAGCCTTGTGGAAAGGCAAGCCTGTTGTGGCGTCCGCGGTCGGGGGCATACCTCTTCAGATAACCCATAAGTATTCCGGGCTTTTGTGCCATTCCATCGACGGCGCCGCATTTTCGATAAAGCAATTGCTGAACAGCCCGAAGTACGCGAAGAAGCTCGGCGAGAACGGCCGTGAGCACGTAAAGAACAACTTTCTGATCACGCGCCATATCAGGGATTATATACTTCTGTTCCTTTCTCTCTATTTTCAGGAAGATACCGTTTACCTGTAACCACCTGTAGGTCAAGTAATTTTAATGGAGGAGCTCATGCTGAATCGGATCCTGACTTTTTTCCAATATGCAAAAGTCTCGGACGTCGCCGACATCGCGATAATCACCGTATTTATCTATCTAATCCTGGTATGGCTTAAGAAGGCCCGCGCGCGTTTTATATTTATCGGCATGATAATGTTCGGAGCCCTCTATATGGCGGCGCGCCTGTTCGGCCTTTATCTGACCACGGTGGCCCTTCAGGCGTTCTTTGCGGTCGCCTTCATAATGATAGCCATAATCTTCCAGGACGACCTGCGCCATTTTTTCGAAAGGGTGGCTATTTTTGGCGTCACGCGCCGGCACCGGGCCGCAATATCGCCTTTCACGCAGAATATCGAGATCCTGGGCAGCGCCCTGGCGAACCTATCCCGTAAGAAGATGGGAGCCCTGATAGTTGTAAGGGGGACCGACCCCCTTGACAGGCATCTGGAGGCCGGAGTCGTCCTGGACGCGATGATAAGCCAGATACTTATCGAGAGTATCTTTGACCGGCACGCGCCGAGCCACGACGGCGCTGTGACCGTAGACGCGGGGCGCATCACGAAGCTGGGGTGCCACCTGCCTCTCTCTACGAATATTAAGGAGATCGGAAGGCTGGGCACGCGCCATGCCGCGGCCTTAGGTATAACAGAGCGCACGGATGCCATCGCCCTTGTGGTCTCGGAAGAGGAAGGGGTCATCTCGGTGGCGGAGGACGGCAAGATAAGGCCATTAAGCGATATCGCGCAGCTCAATAACAGGCTCAAGGAATTTTACCGCAGAAAATTTCCGGAAAGAAAGAACAGCGGATTAAAACGTTTTCTGACGGAACATTATCCGGAAAAGATAATCGCCGTTCTGATCGCCTGCAGCCTGTGGATGGCATGCGGGCACCGCACGGAAAACGTCCGGCGGGATTTTGTCGCCCCTATCGAATACCGTAACCTCGCCGCGGACCGGATCATCAATGAGCCGAAGCCGAAAGAAGTGACGGTGACGCTGGGCGGTAACGATCAGAAGTTCAGCCTTCTTAATCCGAGGGAGTTGAAGATATCCCTGGACATGTCCGGGATCAGGGACGGGGATAACAGGATCACCTTTTCCGGCGATATGGTGCGAAACTCTTCAGGCCTTTCCGTCGTCAATATAGATCCGTCTCGGATCGATCTGAATTCATATAAGCTGGTCCAGGTCACTGTTCCGGTAGAGCTGAAGACAAAAGGCAAACTGCCGTCCGGGGTCGTGGTGCGCAATATGAGGCTGGAACCGAAGATGATTCAGATAATGGCTCCGAGCACGATACCTCCCGATAAGATCGTCATCAGTATGGAGCCTATCGACCTGGCCCCGATAACGGAAACGACGGTCGTTGTCCCTAAACTTATAGCGGCGCACGATATCCGTTTTCCGCAGGACAAGAGCCCTGAGTTGAAAGTCATTTTCGAGATTGATAAGAATAGAACATCGAGCTGAAAGATAAGCGGAAGATAGAGTCGTCATTAAAGAAATGGATGGGTATAAACACAATGAACAGTGATATCAGAAAAGTAGCTTTCATAGGCAATTATCTCCCCAGGCGTTGCGGCATCGCGACATTCACCACGGATATCTGTGAGACGTTTGCGGCCCTCTATCCGTCCGTTCAGGTGCTTTCGATACCTGTCACGGATATCGAGAAGGGCTACGACTATCCGGAGCGCGTGCGTTTCGAGATCATGGAGCAGGATATAGAATCGTATAAAGCCGCCGCGGACTTCTTAAACCTCAATAATATCGACGTTGTCTGTCTTCAGCACGAATTTGGTATCTTCGGAGGGGACGCGGGGAGCTATATACTGGCATTATTACGCCAGTTGAATATGCCTGTTATAACGACTCTTCATACGGTACTGAAGAACCCATCCGCGCGCCAGAGGCGCGTGATGGATGAATTACTCAGTCTGTCAGATTATGCGGTTGTGATGACTGAAAAGGCTGTCGATATCCTTAAAGCGGTAAATAAGATACCCGAATCCAAGATACGGCTGGTTCCGCACGGCATACCCGACGTTTCTTTTATAGACCCGAATTTTTACAAGGACCAGTATGGCGTCGAGGGCAAGACCACTCTTTTAACGTTCGGGCTGCTCGCCCCTCACAAAGGGATAGAGGTTGTCCTGCGAGCGCTTCCCAAGGTCATAAAAGAGCATCCGAACGCCGTATATATAGTCGTCGGCGCTACGCATCCAAATCTGCTAAGGCACGAAGGCGAGGCGTACAGGCTTTTTTTACAGCGTCTTTGCGATGAGCTTGGTATTTCGCGGAATGTTATCTTTCATAACAGGTTCGTGTCCCCCGAAGAGCTTAAGGAATTGCTTGTACTGGCGGATATTTACATTACCCCGTATCTTCAGGAAGCGCAGGTAACTTCCGGGACACTCGCCTATTCGTTCGGCGTAGGAAACGCGGTCATATCCACTCCGTATTGGCATGCCGCCGAGCTGCTGGCCGACGGCAGGGGCATCCTTGTGCCGTTTAACGATCCGGAGGCGACAGGGCAGGCGATCACGAGGCTCATCTCGAACGAAAATGAGCGCAACGCCATGCGTAAGAACGCCTATCTCTTAGGGCGCGATATGATATGGAGCAATGCAGCGTTAAAATACGCGTCGATCTTCGAGGAAGCAAAGACGAAGCGCCCGACCGTAGCGCAGAAGAAGATAAAGATGCATCCCCTGGAAAAGATCGTTCCCGTGCTTCCCGATATCAAATTGGACCATCTGGTGAGGATGACCGATTCTATCGGGATCTTTCAGCACGCCACGTTCAACGTTCCTAATTTCTCGGAAGGGTATTGTACGGACGATAACGCGCGCGCGCTTATCCTGGCGGTGCTCCTTGAAAATCTGGGGGTGGTAAATCTTATGACGATCGACGATCTCGCCAGCCGCTATCTCGGATTTGTCAAATATTCCTGGGATTCCTCCGCCGGCAGGTTCAGGAATTTTTTGACCTTCCAGCGGAATTGGAAGGAAGAGGTGCCCAGTGAAGATTGCCACGGCAGGGCGCTGTGGGCCATAGGCGTATGTATCGGGCAATCCAAAAACGACGGATTTGTCCAGATGTCGGTAGAGCTCTTTGAGAGAGCTCTCGACTCCTCGGTTGCATTCACCTCGCCGCGCGCGTGGGCTTTTATATTGCTCGGCATACATGAGTACCTGCAGCGTTTTCAGGGAGACAGGTTGGTCCGTAACTGCCTGCAGACGCTCGCCACAAGGCTTCACGATCTTTACAAAGCTAATACCGGCAAGGAATGGATGTGGTTCGAGGCGTCCCTGACATATTGCGGGGCTAGGCTGCCTCACGCGCTTTTAGTGAGCGGACATGATCTCGGTAACGAAGAGATGATAAGGTCCGGGGTAGAGGCCTTGAAGTGGCTTGTGAAGATACAGACTTCCGCCCGCGGCCAGTTTCAGCCGGTGGGTTCGGACAACGCGTACCATCGCGGCGGCTTAAAGCCCGCCTTTGATCAGCAGCCGGTGGAAGCCTACTGCACCATTTCGGCATGTCTTGAAGCCTATCGCGCCACAAAAGACAAGATGTGGCATGACGAGGCCTCGAAAGCCCTGCAATGGTTCTTCGGAGGCAACGATCTCGGCCTCGCGTTGTATGATCCCGTAACCGGCGGATGCTGCGACGGGCTTCACATAGACAGGGTTAACCGCAATCAGGGCGCCGAATCCACTCTTTCATTTCTTCTGTCGTTGACCGAGATGAAGCATATGGGCAATATCATCGAAAGCCTTAAAGGGCCTCTTGAGGAATGAAAAATAATACCGGCGTAATTATCGCTCCCGATAGGGAGCGCGTAATCATAAGGCCTTATATTCCGGCCGACCAGTCGCGCATCCCGAGGATCGTTTCGCGCGTTATGGCGCTTGATGAAGCCGCCGTCGAAAAAGAGCTTGAAAAGGTCCAGCGCGATTTTTCCGGGAGGCACCACGACCTCGAGATGGTCCTTAAGCACCAGTTTAAAGTCATCCGTCCGTATATGCCCTCCGATTTTTTACCTTCAAAAGAACGCAGACTTCTCATAGGAGCGTACTTTATCGGTGAGCGTTCATACGAAGCGACAGCTCTCTTTAACCCCTCTATCGTCGCGCATCCCGATCAGTCCGGGATCTCCCGCGGCTCGATACGCGTGATAATCTCCCTCCGCGCGACGGGAGAAGGGCATATATCCGCGCTGACATTCTGCTCGGGGGTTTTGGATAAGGACGGCTCTATGTCTATCGATAAGGCTTCCAGTCTTGCCTGTACCGCCGACCCTAAACCTAACATGCTTTATGATAAGACATGTTTCGTAGGGAAACTTTATGAAATGGGGCTGGAGAATGACTGTTCAAAAACCATCACCGGGCCGCTGCTGGACGAATTCACCATAAATGAGCTGGAGGAGAAGGTCGGCACCTATCGCGCCGAACACGATCCGGCAACCCAGACAGACAGGCTTACCTATGAAAAGATCTTATGGCTGGCGCGGTGTAATTACGAAGCCACGTTCGATCCGCGGTCCGAGCTTTCGGAGCGCGTTTTATTTCCGCTCTCTCCCAGCGAGCAGAACGGCATAGAGGACGCGCGTTTCGTTTATTTCAAGAACGAAGACGGAAGCGGGAAATACTACGCGACCTACACGGCATATGACGGGAAGGTTATCCTCCCGCAGCTGATGGAGACGGAAGATTTTCTCTATTTTAAAATGAGCACCTTAAACGGCCCGGCGGCGGTCAATAAGGGGATGGCCCTCTTCCCGCGCAAGATAAACGGCCGTTACGCGATGATCTCACGGAATGACAACGAAAGGCTTTTTTTCGCTCATTCCGATAATATCAATTTCTGGCATGAGGCCGTACCGATCATGGAACCTTTTTACCCCTGGGAGTTCGTACAGATAGGGAATTGCGGATCTCCCATAGAGACCGACCGCGGGTGGCTGCTTCTTACCCACGGCGTAGGGCCTATGCGCCAATATTCGATCGGCGCGGCCCTGCTTGACCGCGAAGATCCTTCGCGGGTGATCGGCAGGCTGAAAGAGCCGCTTATTCACTGGGAGGATAAGAGCCGCTCGGGGTATGTTCCGAATGTCGTCTATTCCTGCGGCGCGATGGCTCACGGCGATACGCTCGTCATCCCATACGGATTATCCGATCAGCAAACTACCGTCGCGCTGGTGTCGCTGCGGGAGGTTCTCGATAAATTGTCGCAGGAAAACGTATCTTAAGGAGATCATATGCAGACAAAGATTCTCGAATATTCCTTTTTAGGTAATAAGGTGTACGACTATCTGGTAGCAGCCGTTTTGTTGTTGATTGGTGTTCTCGTCATCAATATCATCATACGTTATCTCATAAAACGGATCAAGGAGATCGCCGAAAAAACCACAACGACAATGGATGATTTTCTGGTGGTCGTCCTTGAAAAGCTGGCCGTTCCTTTCCTGTATTTCCTCGTGATTTATTTCTCAATAAAGAGCCTCACCTTCCATCCTTATATCGAAAGAGGCGCGAATTATCTGGGCCTGGCCATTATCGTCGTTTTTGCAGCGCGCTTTATCATCATGCTTGTCGGATACGGTTTTAAGACGTATCTGACCAAAGGAGGGCATGATGAAGCTCTTGAGCACAGCCTTAAAGGTATATTGATAGTGATAAAAGTATTGATCTGGGGCGGAGCGATAGTGTTATTTTTGGACAATCTCGGATTTAAGATATCGGCGATTATCGCGGGCCTGGGCATAGGAGGGGTGGCCGTGGCGCTGGCGGCGCAGGCCATATTAAAAGACCTATTCAGCTACTTTTCCATAATCTTCGACCAGCCTTTTAAGATAGGGGATTTTATAATAGTCGACGATCATATGGGAACCATAGAGCACGTCGGAATAAAAACGACGCGCATACGCAGCCTGGGCGGGGAGCTGCTCGTATTTTCCAACTCTGACCTTACGGATTCGCGGCTGCGGAATTATAAGCATATGGAGAAGAGGCGCGTTG
>CAZYZC010000072.1:0-6573 GCA_964650985.1 uncultured Planctomycetia bacterium
ATGGTGGGGTTCATACCGGTCTCCGCCATAGTGGACGCGCTTAACGGGATAGACCCGATACACCTGAAGTTCGATATCAAAGGCACGGTCGA
The DNA here is from genome assembly GCA_964650985.1 of uncultured Planctomycetia bacterium. Classification (GTDB taxonomy): domain Bacteria; phylum Omnitrophota; class Gorgyraeia; order 2-01-FULL-45-10; family 2-01-FULL-45-10; genus JAPLMF01. The sequence goes on from CAZYZC010000072.1 coordinate 93, forward strand.
TAAGCCGGAGCTCGGAGGGTTCCAGGAGTCGCTTTTAGGGCTCGTGAAACCGTATCTGGCCAATATACAGGGCAAGCTGCAGGAAGAGGGCGTCAAGGCCCTCGGCTCTTTCCTCGACAAGGCCTTTAAGAAAAAACCGTAACTAAAAAGAAAGGGGGCGCTTTATGGGAGCATTGATAGGTCTGGTAGTACTGGTGCTCGATATAGTAGCTATAGTGGATACCATAAAAAGTTCGATGGAGACCGAAAAGAAAGTCCTGTGGGTCATCCTGATCCTCGTTCTTCCTATAATAGGTATGGTACTCTACTTCCTGGTAGGCAAGAAAAAATAGACTTACGGTTCCATCAGGTGGTATAATTATGGCGGGTGAGATAATTTTTTCTCATCCGCCAAATTATTTATATATGGAAGACTACATAATAACGGATAAGCGTAAACAGATAGCCCTCGTGGCTCTGGCCGCGGCGTCGATATTCATGGCGACGCTCGACTACAGCATGCTCAATATATCGCTGCCCGAGATAGCCAGGTATTTCAACGTCAAGCTCATCACAATCTCCTGGATACCCCTGTTGTATCTCCTCATAATAACGAGCTCGCTTCTCGGGTTCGGCAAGCTGGGGGATATAAAGGGTTATAAGAAGATGTTCATCCTGGGGATAGGCGTCTTTACCGCCGGCACGTTCTTATGCAGCATGGCCCCGAAGATGGCCTCGATCCTCGTTTCGCGCATAGTGCAGTCGATAGGCGAGGCGATGTACTCACCCGTGGCCATAGCGCTCATAACGACCATTCTTCCCAAAGAATTAAGAGGCAAGGCGCTGGGCATCATGGCGCTTTCTCAAGGGGTCGGCCTGACCGTAGGCCCGATACTCGGAGGATTCATAAGCTCCTGCGTCGGCTGGCGCTTTATATTTCTGGTGAATATTCCGATAGGGCTCGCCGTCATGTTATGCGCGGCGAAGATGCTTCCGCATAAACAGCCGGAGGCCTCGGATAAGCGTTTTGATATCATGGGCGCCGGACTCATATTTGTCGCGCTTTCGACGTTCCTCTTCGCCCTCAATTCGATTACCAAGCTCGGGACGGGCAGCGCAGTTGTCATCGGATGTTTCGCGGTATCCGCAGTATCGATCGCAGCGTTCATACTGGGGGAGAAGCGGATCCCGTATCCAATGCTCGACCTGAAACTTTTTAATAATAGAAATTTCGGCCTTTCCAATGCGGCTGTATTCTTGTCGGTATTCGTATATATGGGGCTTTATTTCATATTTCCTTTTTACCTGGAGATGGTCCATAAGATCCCGGTAGGGAGAGCCGGGATAGTCATGATGTTCCCTCCTCTCATGATGATAATGATAGCCCCGTTCTCCGGAAAACTCTCGGACATTACCGGTTCGCGACTGCCATGTTCGATAGGCATGGTATTCGCCACAATAGGCGCGGTGATGCTGACTTTTCTCGACCCCCGCACGCCTTTTAATTACATAATAGCCTGTCAGATCGTCATGGGTGTGGCGATGGGACTCTTCCTCGCTCCCAATAACAGGCTCGTCATGATGAGCGCTCCCGCGGATAGACAGGGAGTGGCCTCCGGGGTCTATAAGACGATGATCAGTATCGGCGGCGCGGTGGGGCTGGCGGCTTCGCCGATAGTGCTGATGGGCGCGTTATCGCGCGCGGCGTCTAAGATGAATATACCCGTTTCCGAGGTGAGAGTGCATCCGGAGATATTGATGCAGGGTTTTAAGGCGGTATTCATCTTCATGATATTTGCCTGCGTATCGTCCCTCGTTCTTTCAATTCTCGCCGCGGACAGGGAATAAGGGAAAAATCCCTATTTTTCATGGAAATATTCAGAGCGTTAAAATACAGGAACTTCAGGCTATTTTTTACAGGCCAGGGCATATCCATGGTAGGAACATGGATGCAGGCCGTCGCTTCCGGCTGGCTTGCCTACCGTCTTACGAATTCACCGCTAATGCTGGGTATCGTCGGGTTTTCAAGCCAGGTTCCGATATTTTTACTGGGGCCTTTGGGCGGATTCATCGCGGACACCGGCAATAAGCGCCGCATATTGATCGTGACGCAAGCCATATCGATGGCGCAGGCTCTTGTACTCGCCGTCCTGACATTAACGGGCAGGATAGAGGTGTGGCACATAATAGCGCTCGGCGCGGTGCTGGGGTGCGTCAACTCTTTCGACATGCCGGTCAGACAATCTTTTCTGGTAGATATGGTCGAGGGCAAAGAGGTGCTCGGCAACGCCATATCGTTAAATTCGCTGCAGTTCAATGTCGCGCGGCTCGTCGGCCCTTCCATAGCGGGCATACTCATAGCCGTCTGGGGAGAAGGAGTCTGTTTTCTGGTAAACGGTTTAAGTTTCATGGCCGTCATATGGTCGCTGGCCGCGATGAGGGTGGCGTTGAAAAAGGCCGGGGCGAAAAATTATAATATAATCGAGGGGATACACGAAGGCTTTGATTATGTCTCAAGATCCGTTCCTATACGGCACATATTATTACTCTTAAGCATGGTAAGTATTACCGGGGCTTCATATGTGGTGCTCATGCCGGTGTTCGCCAGGGATATTATCGGCGGAGGCCCCGAGACCCTCGGATTCTTGTTGTCGGCGGCGGGGATAGGCGCGCTGGGGGCGACCGTCTATCTGGCTTCCCGCAGGACCGTCAAGGGACTTGTGAGGATGATCGCCCTCTCCTCCTCGATATTTGCCATATCGCTGGCGGCGTTTTCATTTTCAAAGAGCCTGGCCGTGTCGATGGCGATCCTGGTGATCGCCGGATTCGGGGTCATGGCCCACATGGCCGCTTCGAATATAATACTGCAGACGATAGCCGACGACGATAAGCGCGGACGCGTGATGAGCTTTTACACGATGGCGTTCATAGGGACGGCGCCCATAGGCAGTTTATTGTCAGGTATAGTCGCCAGCAGGATAGGGGCGTCCAATACGATCGTCATCTGCGCCGTATTATGCCTTGCCGCTTCCGTCGTGTTCGTGAAGAGGCTGCCGGTAATACGCCGGGCGATAAGGCCCATATACGTAAGGATAGGGATAATACCGGAAGTCGTTTCGGGCTTAAGCGCGGTCAGTGAACTTTCCAGGCCTCCGGAAGATTAATTTTATAAGTTGATTTCGAATTCTGACTATGTTATAAAATAACACATGAGTCCCGTTAGACCTCTTAATAAAACTGCTGCGAATAAGTGCTGTGTTCAGAATGTTAAAATATGCATTATTTTGATATGAAATTTGGAGGTCTAACGGGATGAGCTATGTAGTATTCGCAAGGAAGTACCGCCCCCAGGCATTCGACGACGTAATAGGGCAATCCCACGTAACGACGACACTCAAGAACGCCATATCCCAGGACAGGGTCGCGCACGCCTATATTTTTGCCGGTCCCCGCGGCGTAGGGAAGACGACTACGGCCAGGCTTCTGGCTAAGGCCTTAAACTGCGAAAAAGGCCCCACGACAACGCCCTGTAATTCCTGCGCCTCGTGCAAAGAGATATCCAGTAGCTCGGGCATGGACATACTCGAGATAGACGGTGCTTCGAACAGGGGCATAGACGAGATCCGCAATCTCCGCGACAGCGTGAAGTTCTCTCCGTCGAAGGGAAGATTCAAGGTCTACATAATAGATGAAGTCCACATGCTTACGCCCGAGGCGTTCAACGCCCTTTTAAAGACCCTTGAGGAGCCGCCGGCGCACGTGAAGTTCATATTCGCGACTACGCAGGCCTACAAGGTCCCATCCACGATACTCTCCAGGTGCCAGAGGTTTGACTTCAAGCGCATGACGACCGCCGACATACTCGCCAACCTGAAGAAGATAATGAAGTCCGAGTCGCTCGATGCCAGCGACGAAGCGCTCATGCTGATAGCCAGGCATTCGGACGGGGCGATGCGCGACGCGCAGGTGCTGCTCGACCAGCTCATATCGTTTACAAAGGAAAAAATAGGCGTCGAAGACGTCACCGGGATGCTGGGGCTCGTTTCCGACGATATCCTCTTCGAGCTCGCCGGATATATAAAGGATAAGGACGCCCCCTCGGCTCTTAAGATGGTAGACACGTTCTTTAACGACGGCAAGGACGTATTTCAGGTGGTCCTGGGGCTCATAACGCACTTCAGGAATATAGCGGTTACCAAGATAGCCAGTCCCACCGGTGCCGCCTCGATACTGGATTGTACGAAAGAAAGGCTGGATAAATATAAGGCCGCCGCCGAAAGGTTTACCATCGAAGAGATCCTCTATGTTATATACACCCTTTCTAATACCATAGATTTTATAAAGAAGTCGGGCCTTTCCAGGGTACCCCTGGAAGCGGCGGTCATAAAACTTTCCCGCGCCGGCTCTATCGCCTCCCTTGAAAGCATCTTGGACAAAGTGGACGGCCTGGTAAATTCCACCCCCGGTGTGGCGTGCGGGCCCACCCCCGGCGTGGATAAACCATCCCCCAAACCAGGTATGTCAACACCCGGTGTTGACATGGTGAAGCCCAAACCTCCGGAGGTCGCAGTTGTCGCTCCCAGGGCGGAGTCTTCAACCGACCTGGATGAGATGTTGAGCGCCTGGTCGAGCGTGGTAAATTACATAATGCCCAAGAAGATATCGATAGCCCACTACCTTCAGGAAGGTTATCCCATAGCGATAGAGGGCAAGACCGTGGTGATAGGATTCCCTAAGGAGTTGAAGTTCCATAAGGAGGTCCTGGAAGAGACAGACAACAGGAAGATGGTAGAGGCCGCGGTAAGAGCAAAATTGAACCTCGATGTCAAGATCGAGTTCAGGCTCGAGGAGCCGGCGGCTAAAGCCGATACGTCCGGGCTTTCCGGCGCCGGCGGAGACGCCGTTGACGAAGACCTTATAGACAGCGCCGCGCAGTCCGATTCCGATCCCATAGTGAATACCGCTCTTGAGATGTTCGGCGGCGAAGTATCCCCGCGAGAACGCATGAAGAAGAAGCTGAAATGACCCCGCACCTTCCTAAACCAATTATATTAATAAGGTAAACGTTTATGCAATGTAAATGGATGTTAAAAAACTTAAGTAAAGAAGGTGCGGGGTGACAGGATTCCCGTCATCGATGAAGTCGCTCATCGACGAACTCTCCAGGATGCCCGGGATAGGGCCCAAGAGCGCGCAGAGGATCGCCTTCTATATACTAAGGTCGTCGGTTAATGACGCCGAGACTCTCTCCAAAGCCATACTGAAAGTAAAAAATTCGGTCAGGTTCTGCAAATCCTGCAACAACCTAAGCGATGAAGAGCTCTGCGAGATATGCAAGAGCTCTTCCAGGGATAAGGCGGCTCTGTGCGTCGTGGAGGAGCCGAATGACGTCGCCACGATAGAAAAAGCCGGAGAATATAAAGGCCTGTACCATGTGCTCCTCGGCTCATTATCTCCGCTGGATGGAATAGGGCCGCGAGACCTGAAGATAGAGGAGTTATTGGCCCGGGTTAAGAAAGACAAGTATAAGGAGATAATAATAGCCACCGATTTTAATACCGAAGGCGAAGCCACCGCCATGTATCTCATGAAGGTCCTTAAGGGCTCGGGATCAAGGCTTACGAGGGTGGCGTATGGCATACCTGTAGGCGGGGATCTGCAGTACGCCGACCAGGCGACGATAGTGAAAGCGTTCGAGGGCAGGCGGGAATTCAAGGGCTGATAAAATTACGCCCTTGACGAGCCCCGGTTTAGGTGATATAATTCACGGATAACAAGGAGGTTTGCATGTCCGTTATAATGGAAGCCGTAAAGAAGGGTTTTTCGGTCGCATCCAAGTGTTTAGATCTTGTAGGGATACTGATAGCTTTTAATTTAGTGGGGAATCTCATCAGCATGTCCATGGCGGTAGCGCCGGGAACGGCGATGACTCCTCAGATGACCACCGGAGCTATGCTTTTCAGTGTCATATTTATCCTTGTAAGTATATTCTTTCAGGGAGCGAGCCTCGGGCTCGTAAGGGATTACATAAAGCAGGGCGCGATGAAGCTCGGCGGGTTTGTCGGGTATGGAGCGAAATACTATTTTCGCCTCCTGGGACTCGGGCTTGTAATAATCGCGCTTATAGTTGTAGTGGCGCTTATAGCCGGCGTTATCATAGCCGTCACGGCTCCTCTTAACAATACAGTGGTTACCGCCATAGCGGTTACGATAGCTATAGCGATAGGCGTAATAGCGGCCGTGCTCTACTTCATACCGCTGACGCTTTCCCCGTACGCGCTCGTTTCGGACGATGCGGGCGTTATCGTATCGATGAAGAAGAGCCTTGCCATTATGAAGCCCATAGTAAAAGTGGCCAGGCTTATACTCCTGTATGTAGTGTTGATATTGATCTCCCTCGGTGTAGGTTTCGCCGTGGGATTTTTAGTGGGCCTTATCGCCGCGGTATTGCCGCAGGTGGTCGGCAAGGTGTTGATGGCGGTGGCGACGAGCGTGATAAACG
>CAZYZC010000073.1:0-6459 GCA_964650985.1 uncultured Planctomycetia bacterium
CTTAAGTAGCCAGCCCCATGCCCGCTCGCGATCTTCGACGCCCCTCCAGGCACACTCCCTCGGCGTCCACAAAAATTACACCTCTATTCGCTCGCTCCATGCGGGCCACAAGCACCGCCGTTTCAAGCTAAGCTCATTTGAAGGAAAATCAGCGACCACTTTTAAGATTGGCTGATTTTCCTTCATTAAGTGGAGCGAGCTGATAGGGCGGTAGTTTTGTGTTATCCGTATAAATAAAGCTTTGTCAGAGTAAAAAGGCTACCTAAGCCATGTGGGTTGAGCCGTAAATTTTGCGATGGAATTCACTACCCAAGTCTTTTTAACCTGCCAATTCTAACCAGGTTAGAATAGCCCAGGTTCAGCGGCCATCAAAATTTCACCACAGTAAATTTGGACGCCTATCCAAATTTACGGCGAGCGGAAGGCGGCCACAAAAGAGCACCGCCATCCCATAGCGAAGCCCACTGCTAAATTTGTATACACAAATTTAGCGCCTACTACTGTAGATAGCCTTTCGGGCTGGCTTAGGTCAAGCCTTTTAATTCAGGCTAAGGGCTTTGATACTGGCGGTAACGCAAAACTATCGCCATCTGCGAGCGGAATTTGCTTGCAAACCGAGATATCGAGTGATAGAATATTTCGGTAGTTAATGCGAGGGTTGGGCACTGAAGCCCGCTGATACAGTTGGCTTCTTTTTATTTTAGAAAGAACTATGACGAACGAAACACTACTTCTATCCTGCGTCTTTATACCTCTTGTCGGCGCCGTAATAATGCCGCTGGCCGGCTATGTGTCGACCAAGCTCAGGAACGCTCTGGCGCTTGCGGCGATATTGGCATCCTTTATAGCCGCCGCGGCTCTAATCCCGGTAGTACTTACCGGCGATATCGTAACCGTTCGCGTGAATTTTCCCATGGGCTTCAATTTCGTGCTTGCGGCCGACTGCCTGGCGGTATTCATGGCGGCCGTATCATCCTTTATAGGCGCGATCATAGTGCTATACTCCTTCGGCTACATACACCATTACAGGAACCAGAACGAATACTACTCCATGGTGGTGCTGTTTCTGGGCTCTATGATGGGGCTCGTATTTTCCGCAAACCTCATCTTCCTCTATATATTCTGGGAGATAACGGCCCTGGCAAGCTGGCGCCTCATAGGGTTCTTCAGGGAGAAGAAGGATGTGATACGGGCAGACAAGGCGTTTCTGGTGACCGTATTCGGCGCGCTCGCCATGCTCCTGGCGTTCATACTCATATATCAGAAAGTCGGATCGTTCGACCTTCAAGCGATAAAACTGTATTTTGCCACGGTACCTGTGCCCAACATAGCTGTTCTACTGATATTGATAGGGATACTTACCAAATCGGCAACGCTGCCGTTCCACACATGGCTTCCGGACGCCGGCGTCGCTCCGTCGCCGGTCACGGCGCTGCTGCACGCAGCGGTGCTCGTGAAGATAGGGGTATATGTATTTGCCAGGCTCTTCATCGTGACATTCACTCCGAGCGAGATGTGGCATACCATAATCCCGGCGATAGCGGCGGCAAGCGCTCTGGTATCCGCGGGCGCGGCTTTGATCGAAACCGACTTAAAGCGCATAATAGCGTACTCCACCGTAAGCCAGATAGCCTTCATACTTCTCGGTTTTGCGGTAAATAATACCATAGGCATCGCCGGAGCGGTGCTCTTCATACTGATGCACGGGCTCGCCAAAGGCGGGCTCTTTCTTTGCGCGGGAATAATAGAGCAGAATACGAAGACCAAGGACATAACGAGGATGGGTGGGCTCGTAGCGACGATGCCTGTCACGGCGATATCATTTCTGGCGTGCGCATTGTCGATAATGGGCATACCGCCGTTCGGCGGGTTCTTTTCGAAATACCAGGTTTTCTCGGGAGCCGTGGTCAGCGGTAACATATATATAACCCTTACATTCCTTTTCGGGGCCGTCCTCACGCTCTTATATCTATTCAGGCTCTTTAATATGATATTCCTCGGCCAGTCGCGCGGAGTGCTCGCAAAAGAGGGTTCGGCGACCATGCTCGTTTCGGTGGCCCTACTGGCGACGCTATCGCTTGCGGGCGGAATATACGTCCTTTATCCGTCATTTTTAGTTACCGCTGCGGTAAAACAGATGGTGGGAATGTAGCTATGCATATTTTACTCGTAGCCATAGGATTACCGATAATAATAGGGATAGCGATATTCTCGGTCCCCGTCAGGACAAAGTTCCTGCGCGAGATACTTTCGGCGGGCGGCATGGCGGCCAACCTTATCATAGCTTCGATGCTGATGGGGAAAAATTTAGTACTCACTCTGCCATGGGCCGGAGGAGGCATAGACCTATCACTTCGGCTTTACAGTTTTAATTCGTTCATAATGATCTCGGCCGCGGTGTTGGGATTTTTGATCACCTTATACTCGGCTTCATTCATGTATGGTAAGAGCTATTCGAGATTATTCCACACGTACATACTCCTTACATTCGGCCTTGTGAACGGCGCGCTCCTTTCCGACAACCTTATCGCGATGCTCTTCTTCTGGGAAGGGCTGCTCCTGACGCTGTTTGCAATGATCGCAATAGGGAACAAGAACGCCTTCCGCACCGCCACCAAAGCCTTTCTTATAGTGGGCGTATGCGACCTCTTCATGATGGTCGGCATGGCGCTGGCAGGCAATATTTCCGGGACACTCGCGATCTCAAAGATGGCCGTTCCGATTACGGGACTGGGAGGCCTCGCGTTCCTGTTCATGATGATAGGCGCCATATCCAAATCCGGATCGATGCCTTTCCATACCTGGATACCGGACGCCGCGACGGACGCGCCGCTGCCTTTCATGGCGCTGGTGCCGGGCGCGATCGAGAAACTTATAGGAATATATTTCCTCACGCGCATATCACTTGATATCTTCAAACTCGATGCCCATTCCTGGGCCAGCACTGTTATGATGGTGATCGGAGCGATAACTCTCCTGGCGGCCGTAATGATGGCGCTCGTGCAGAAGAACTATAAGAAGCTGCTGTCCTACCACGCCATAAGCCAGGTAGGGTACATGATACTCGGTATAGGCACCATGACGCCTGTCGGTATAGTCGGCGGCTTGTTTCACATGATAAACAACGCTATGTATAAGAGCTGCCTCTTCCTGACAGGCGGCGCGGTAGAAAAAGAGGCGGGCACTACCGATCTGGAAAAACTCGGCGGGCTTGGGCTCAAGATGCCGATAACGTTTGCCTGCTTCATCATAACAGCTCTTTCGATATCCGGAGTTCCGCCGTTCAACGGTTTCTTTTCGAAGGAACTTATCTATGACGGCGCGCTCGAAAGGGGCAGGATATTTTACTACATCGCGGTCCTGGGATCTTTCTTTACCGCGGCTTCGTTCCTGAAACTTGGGCACGCCGCTTTCTTAGGCTCACTCGATAGCAAAAATTCTAAAGTAAAAGAAGCGTCCTGGGTCATGCTTATTCCGATGATATTGATAGCCGGGGCTTGCGTGGTGTTCGGGGTCTACAACGCACTCCCGATAAACGGCATGATAGTGCCCGCGCTAGGCAGCGCGCTCTATACGGCGCACGACTTTGCAGGATTCCCTAAAAATATGGGCCTGGTGATCGGAACTGTCATAGTGCTCCTCTTAGCGCTAGCCAATCACATCTACGGAGTAAAGAAGACGGGGAAGGGCCTTGGCGCCGTGGACCACATACATTACGCTCCGGGCCTTTCGTGGATATACGATAAAGCCGAGAAAGGATATCTCGACCCTTACAACATGGGAAGGGTCTTCGTGGGCGGGGCAGCCCTTATGCTGTCGTCTTTGGACAAGATAAACGATTTCTTCTATAACAACGTCGTCGTATGGACCGCGGACACAATAAGCGCGGGTATCCGCAAAGCTCACAATGGCAGCCATAAGATGTATATAATGTGGTCTCTGGCGGCCACAGTGATAGCGATCGCATTTCTCTTAAGGACCATGTAGATATATGATGCCATCTCTCTTAATACTGATACCGCTCTTCGTCATAATGGCGATAAACGCCTCTCCCAGGAATACATGGAAAAAATCGGCGTTCTATCTGGCGCTCGCTCTCTTCGCCGCCCAGATGGTCCTGGCCGTATTCCATCATAAATTATTCATAGCAAGCGAGGCCGCCGCAATCGACAGGTTCTTCAGAGTAGACCTTTCGATCGACCATCTCGGTATAGTGGCCCTTATATGCATGGGAATAGTATCGATGACGAGCCTGTTCGTATCGCGATATACGCCGCTCGCGGAATCGGAGAGGTTCAAGTTCACAAACCTCCTCGTCATAATGTCGATAGGGATGTGCGGCATAGTGATGGCCAGGGACATATTCTCACTCTATGTATTCCTCGAAATAACGGCCGTATCGTCCTTCGTATTGATAGCTTTTAAGAAAGACATACTGGGCCTTGAAGGGGCGTTCAAGTACCTTGTTCTTTCCGCCATAGCGACCATATTTATGCTTCTTTCTATAGCCGCGATACTGCTCGTCTCCAAAGATACATCTTTCGTTTCCATCGCCGCGGCGTTCAAAGGGCCTGAGCATGGTCCCGTAATAACGGCAGCTATCGCCTTATTCCTGTGTGGGCTATTTATAAAAGGCGGTATATTTCCTTTCCATGGCTGGCTTCCCGACGCGTACGGTTCTTCGCCGGCTCCGGTATCGGTGCTCCTTGCCGGCATAGTGACAAAAGTGGCGGGCGTATACACGATAATGCGGATAACGATGCTCCTCGGATCGAACGCCGCTATCAATAACGTACTTCTCGTAGTCGGAACACTATCGGTTCTCGTGGGAGCCTTCGCGGCGCTCGGCCAGGACAACTTCAAAAGGATGCTGGCGTATTCAAGCATAAGCCAGGTGGGATATATCGTGCTCGGCATAGGGGCCGGTACGGGACTCGGAATGGCAGCGGCGATATTTCACTTCTTCAACCACGCGATGTTCAAATCGCTTCTATTCGTAAATGCCGCCGCTCTCGAAAAAGAGACCGGCACCGTTTCGATGTCCAAGATGGGCGGACTGGCACAAGCGATGCCTGTGACCGGGACGACCTCGATCATAGGAATACTTTCGGCTGCAGGGATACCCCCGCTGGCCGGGTTCTGGTCGAAGCTCTTGATAATTATGGCCCTATGGCAGGCCGGACGATATGCCTATGCCTCTATTGCGATCTTTGCCGGCGTGATAACGCTCGGATATCTCCTGACGATGCAGAGAAAAGTCTTCTTCGGCAAGCTGTCGGCGGGACTTGGAAATATAAAGGAAGCCGGATTTGGCATAATAATGCCTTCTATAGTCCTGGCTTCAATAATCATATTGACCGGAATATTCTTCCCGTTAATATTTCAGAACTTTATAGTTCCGGTAAAAGAGATGCTGGCTCACTAAAGGACATATGAATACTATAGACATCATGCTTCTTGTAGTGATGACGATAACGGCCCTGTGGACCGTTATGGGGCGAAGCCTCTTAAAGGCGACGATAGGGCTTGCCGTGACAAGCGCCGTCCTTTCTATAATCATATTCAGGCTCGGATCTCCGCTTGCCGCCGTATTCGAACTTTCGGTATGCACGGGCCTCATCACGGTAATATTTGTAAGCACAATAAGCCTGACGAAGCCCCTGACCCATAAGGATATAGTGGCGCTGTCTAAGAAGAGGACGAGAAGGTTCATATATCTGCCTTTAATACTGGTGGCCGTGGCGGTCGCGCTATTCCGCGCCGGGGCGCCGAAGGCCATGGTGATATCGACCGGCGAGGTGAACAGAAGCGTTACCGACGTATTATGGAACTTGCGCCAGCTCGATATGTTCGGGCAGGTAATACTGATAATAGCCGGCGCCCTGGGCGTCGTCGTACTATTCACGGAGATTAAAAATGGCTCCAAGTAATCCAAACGAGCTTCTTTATATATTCGGATCCTTTACGATACTTCTTCTGGTAGTGGGATTTTACTGCCTTGTCGTTACCAGGTCATTCCTAAGGGCCGTTATAGCGATAGAGCTTCTCATAAAAGCGGTAACGCTCTTCTTTATAGCCGTGGGATATATAACGGGGAAGCCCGCCCTTACCCAGGCGCTCGTAATAACGGTTATAGTAGTCGAGGTCGTGGTAGTCGTTATCGCCGGCGGTATAGCGATAAGCGTATTCAGGAAGAACGATTCGCTCGATATAACGCTATTGAATAAATTGAAAGGCTAAACGGATAAGAATGGAAAACATAGCTCTTGCGCCCCCGGTAGTATTTGTAGAGGTGCTCATAGTAATGACGGTGCTGGCAAAAGCCCTTTCGTACCTTTCGTACAAGATTAAAGGAAAAATGCCCAACGGCGCCAGTAAGTCATACGCGTGCGGCGAGAGTGTGCCGACGCATCTTATGCAGCCGGATTACACGCAGTTCTTTCCGTTCGCTTTCTTCTT